>NZ_CP090961.1 GCF_021611515.1 Mariluticola halotolerans | reverse complement strand
ACGGGCATGCCGCTTGGCGCCATTCGCGAACTGGTGCCGCGTCTTGAGGCTGATGGCCTTTTGTCCACCCAACCAAAGCGCGGCATGCAGATCGTTCATATCGATCTGGATTTGATCCGGGACGCCTTTCAGCTGCGCATGGCACTGGAGAAGGAGGCCGCCGCCTTTTTCGCCGCGCATGGCAACGCCGCCGAAATAGATCATTTGCGCGCCCAGCATTTAAACCTGCTCAAAGACGCCGAAACAGAGATTACCAGCGAATTGCTGGAGCGGGCCCAGCAGACAGACTGGGACTTTCATGAATGGCTTGTTGACCGGATGGGCAACATGATCATTTCAAAAATATACCGCGTCAACTCAATCAAGATCCGGCTGATCCGCGCCGAACGCTCCCGCATGGACGCCGGCATGCTGAAGGATGTAATGCACGACCATCTCATGATTATCGATGCCTTCGAGGCACATGACGAAGCGCGGGCGGTAACCGCGATCGAAGCGCATATCAACAATGCCCGGCAACGGGCATTCGCCCCCTAGAACGTCAACCGAGATGGGAACCCGCACCCAAGAGGGACCGCAATTAACTACTTAAAATTATAATAAAATTTATATGAACTTTTATGCATTAACGGTTCCTTATGCATTTGCTTTAGAAACCACGCAAAAACACTTAGTAATCCGCCCAGCCACTATGCGGATTACATTATGTCGATTGCAGAACAACTTCAGTCTGTTGCCCGCCACAGCCCGGCGCGGCCACTTTGGAAGGAAGCCAGCGGCCCCACCCTGCTCTGCGCGCTGTTCGCAGCGGTTGAGGGCAGTTTTGTTGCGCTGGAATTTCTATCGATTGCCCTGGTCTATCATTTTGCGCTGCTTGACGCGGCGGACAGCTTTGCCTGGCCTCTCTATTTGATATTTGCAGCCGTTCTCGGCATTGCCTATGCGGGCTTTGCGGCAAGTGCTGCGGCGCGTTTTTTCAAGGGCGAACGCCAGCGCGTCACCACCATTCCCGCAACATTTTTCGGCTGGACTGCCGCCTTCGCCACCATGTTGATGATTGCCTTTCTGTCCGGCACTGTGGGTGATCTGTCCCGCGTTTCACTGACCAGTGCCTATGTGCTGGGCATCCCCGCCGCTATCGGTTTGCGCTCATTGCTGCAAAGCGTCCTGTCCCGCCAGATAAGCGACGGTGCCCTGCGGTACCAGAAGATTGCTGTTATCGGCGAGCGCACCAGTGTATTGGCGTTTCTGCTTTCGGGTGATTTGTGGCGGCACGGCCAGTCAATTGCCGGTACGCTCTATCTCGAGGACGTCACAAAAGATGGCCAGCTGGCCCCGCACGCCATTGCCGATTTTGCCACAAAGGCGCTGAAAAAAGGCGCTCAATACATCGTTATCACCGGCGATGTGGCGCGGGTGCCGCACATGAACCTGATCGTCAACGAGCTCAAACGCTTCTCGCTGAACGTGGTCTATGCGCTTGTCGCCGATGAACAGCGCCTCAAAGTACTGGACGTCGTGCCGATCGGCACCGGCACCACACTGCGCGTGTTGCGTCAGCCTTTGAGCAGCATCTCGGTTTTTCTCAAGCGCAGCCTCGACGTTCTGGGGGCCAGCCTCGGCCTGATCCTGCTCGCGCCCGTTTTTGCGGTCATTGCCATTGCCATCAAGTTCGACAGCGACGGCCCGGTGATTTTCCGGCAGGAGCGGCGCGGCTTTAATGGTGAAAGTTTTGCCATTCTCAAATTCCGCACGATGCGCGTTCTGGAACCCGGAACCGCCATGCGTCAGGCGGCGCGCGGGGATATGCGCATTACCCGTGTCGGCCGCTTCCTGCGGGCCAGCAGCATGGACGAGCTGCCGCAATTGCTCAACGTGCTCAAAGGCCAGATGAGCCTTGTGGGGCCGCGCCCCCATGCTGTCTCGCATGATGATGAACTGGCCCGGCAGCTTGCAGATTACGCGCATCGCCAGCGCATCAAGCCCGGCATTACCGGCTGGGCGCAGATCAATGGCTTTCGCGGCGAAACGGCAACGCTGGAACAGATGCAGGGCCGCACCCTGCATGACCTGCATTATATCGACAACTGGTCGATCTTTCTCGATATCTGGGTGCTGTTCATGACGGTTCTGTCGCCCGCCACGCACAGAAACGCGTTTTGAGGCGATCATGAACCATTTTCAGCCCCATAACGACAATCACACGCCAGCGCCCGAAACCGTGACCATTGGCGGCTTGCCGATCAGTGTGCTTGGCCGGGCCGAGGCCGCCCGGATGATGCTGGCCGCCGCCGCCACGCATAAACGCGGCCGGCGTCCGCTCTATTATACCTCCGCCAATGGCGAGGTCATTGCCCGCATCAACACCGATGCGCAAACGGCGGCGCTGTTTGCCGATGCCGACCAGATTGTAGCCGACGGCCAGCCGATGGTTTTTGCCTCGCGCTTTCTGACCCGGTCGAAATTGCCCGAACGCGTTGCCACCACCGACCTGTTTCATGATGCGGCGCGGCTGGCCGAGGCGAGCGGGCAGAGCTTTTACATGCTGGGGGCCGACGAGGCGGAAAATGCCCGCGCGGTCGCTGCAATCCGCCGCACCTATCCGCGCCTGCGCATTGCCGGGCATAGCCATGGCTATCACAAGGGTGCGGCGCTGACTGCAAAGCTTGCTGAAATCAACGCGCTGGCTCCTGATATTTTGTGGCTGGCCATGGGTGTGCCGCAGGAACAGGTTTTTGTGCGCGACCACGCCGCCGAACTGCCGCAAGTGGGGCTGATCAAGACGTCCGGCGGCCTCTTCAATTTTCTCTCGGGCACCAATACGCGGGCGCCCGACTGGATGCAGCGGATCGGGCTGGAATGGGCCTATCGGCTGATCCTTGAACCGCGCCGGCTGGGCTGGCGCTATCTCAGCACCAACCCGCAAGCTGCCTATTTCATACTGACACGGTCGCAATAATGACCGGCCGGAAATCGCCGGTTCTGTTTCTATACCCTTTAACCTGTTTCCCTTGTACTGGAGGCGCCCGAAATGAACGCGATCTCGACCAAGACCGATATTATTTCCAACTGGCAAAAGCAGCACGAAATCCTGTTCGGACAACAGGCGATCAAGCTCAATCATACCCTGATCGATACGGGTCTTTTCACCCGTGAGGCCCTTGGCCGGCTGATCGAACGTTGCCCGCCCGAAGAGCTGGGCCTTGTCTCCCGCCGCACGGTTGACGGCGTGCAATCGCGCATGTTCGGCGAACTGGGCGAGACTTCCGGGCTTGATGCGATTGATGCGATCGAGCGCGGCAAGATCTGGATGAATATCCGCCGGGTCATGGACTGGGCGCCTGAATATCGCAGCCTGCTGGAGCGGGTTTTTGCCGAATTTGAAAACCGGGTGCCGAACCTGAAAACCTTCAAGCACAATCTGGGCGTGCTGATTTCCTCGCCCAAGGCGGAAGTGTTTTACCATGCCGATATTCAGGGCCAGTCCCTGTGGCAGATCTCGGGCTCCAAGCGGGTCTATCTCTACCCGAACAATTCCGCCTTTGTGTCGCCCGAGAGCATTGAGAAAATCCTGCTGCGCGAGACGGACGAGGACATGGCGTTCAAGTCCTGGCACGACACCTATGCCACCCCGTTTGACCTCAATCCCGGCGAGATGACGACATGGCCGCTTTATGCGCCGCACCGCGTGGATAACCACGATTCCCTGAATGTCTCGGTGACCATGGAGCACTGGACCAAGCCGATCTGGAACACCTATGCCGTCCACTATGGCAATGGCGTTCTGCGCCGGACCCTTGGGCTGAAAAATCTCTCGACCGCGCCCCAGGGCCTGCATGTCTATTCCAAGGCCGCACTGGCCTTTGCCTGGAAGAAACTGGGCAAACAAGAGACCGGTGACGTGATCAAGCAACGCGGGTTCCGCATCGATGCCGATGCGCCCAGCGGCATTGTCGAACTGGCATAGCCGCCAAAGCGCAAGGAATTAACGCCATGATGCTGGATCAAAACAGCTTGCAGATAGACGCAGAACTGGCCGTAGAATCGGCATTCGATTTCCGCTCGGATGCCTATCGCGCCCTTTACAAGGGTTCTGCCGCCACCGCGTTTCAGGCGCCCATCTGGATGCACATGATCCACACACGGCTGGCCACGCCGCTGGGGGCTGTCCAGTACACAATCACCCTGCGCAACCGCGCCGATGGTGAACTGCTGGCTGTGCTGCCCATGGTCTTGCAGAAAAGCGCCGGCGTGATGATGGTGCAACCGGCCGATTTCGGCGTCTGCGACTATAACGCGCCGGTGGCCAGCCTTGGCGTGCTCGAAGCCATGGCGGCAAGCCCTGCCATTCTCGACCGGCTTGATGAACTGGTTAAGGCCGGCGGCCTGCTGATGTATCGCAAGGTACGGGATGACGGTTTTGACATCAGCCGCCTGTTTCGCAACGCCAAGGCGTCTATTGCCGAGAACTGCGCCTATCATACGGAAGTCGAGTCGGATTTCGATACCTGGCGTCGGCGCACGGTCAGCAAGAAAATGACCAAGGAACTGGGCCGCAAAAGCCGCCAGATCGAAACCGAGAACGGCAGCTTTACCCAGGCATTGCTGAAAGATCCGGCAGCGATTACCGAAGCGGTGAACTTCATCCGCGAGACGCGGCGGGGCCGCTTCGAAGACGACCTGCTGCAAAACGATATCTATTTCGATTTTTATCGCGCCTATGCCGTGACAACCGCAGAGAGCAATGAATCCGTGCTCTATGCGCATTATATCGATGGCAAGATTATCGCCGCCCTGTTCGCCGTGCAGGGTGACGGCGAGTTCCATGGCGTGTTGATTGCCGCGGACACTGAAAATTTCGGCAAATATTCGCCCGGCATCCAGATCATTTATCGCACGATCAAATCGCGCTTCGAACAGGGCCGCCGCCGCTTTGACATGGGGCTGGGGAATACCGGCTACAAATCGCATTTCCGTGTCGAGGAAACGGGTCTCCGCAATTTCACGGTCGCCAATACACTCATGGGGGCCGGGGTGGCGATGATTTATCACCATGCCAAGCCGCTGAAGGACAAACTCAAGAAATATGTGCCTAACATGCACTAGACCCGGCGGGCGCTGATGGGGTGCCCGGCTATTAAAGGATATCCGATTTGAACTTCGCCGCCGCTTCCGCCAGGGCGCTCGCTTTTACGAAAAAACCTGCTGTGACCGGCATTGCCAATGTCTTCGCGCTGAAAGGCTCGGCGGTCATTCTGGTTTTCGTCTTGCTGTCGCTGGCAGCGCGGGTGCTGGGGGAACATGATTTCGGGACCTTCTCGATCCTGTTCAGCGCCGGCGGGCTGCTGGCCGTTTTCGCAACAGCCGGTCAGCAAGTGCTCCTGATGCGCTCATGGAACGAATATTGCGCGCAGGGCGATGCACCGCGTTTGCGCGGGGCCTTGTGGTTTTCGCTCATGGCAATGGGCGGGGTTACCCTTGTCGTCTCGGCATTGTTTTTTGCCGTACTCTGCTTTTTCAATCCGCTGCCCCTTGCCGGTGCCGTCACCCTTTACATGGCCCTGCTCGGCATCATGCTGGTCTCGATGCATCTGGTGCGCACCGCCGTCAGCGTTGGAATGGGAGACGGGCTGGGGAACTTGCTCGCCATCAGTTTCCCGGTGGTCTATCTTCTGGTCTGCTTCCTGCAAAAGACCCCCGGCGATATTGCCACTATCTTCATGCTCTACAGCCTTGGCATGGGTATCGCCATTGTCATTCAGGCTGTTCTGGTATGGCGCAAGGTGCGCGAAATCTTCCCCGGTTTCTCTGATGTGACACCCCGTTATGACCTGCCGGTATGGCGCGGGCGTTCTCTCAGATTGTGGATTTCAAACGGGCTTGAAGCGGCCAACCAATATGTCGATGTGTTGATCGTCGGCCTGTTGATGAGCCCCTCGATAGCCGGTGCCTATTTCGTGACGACACGTCTGGCCAATGCCTTTGCGGTTGCCGCCGGGGCGATGCACCTGTTCTCCAGCCGGCATATTCCCAATCACTATTTTCGGGGGGAATTCGATCAGCTCGACCATATGCTGGATTCCGTTGCCAAGGCGACGCTGGCGATTATCATTGTCGGCATGGTGGCAGTGATTGGCGGCGGGCACTGGTTGCTGCTGGCCTTTTCTCCAGCCTATGTGCCCTATTATGGGGCGCTGGCCTTGCTGTGCTTTGGCACTGCGGCGGTCACCGCTGTCGGCCCGTCGGCCTCTATCCTGATGTTCACCGGACATGAAGGCACCAGCCTCAAGATCATCGCGGCAACGCTTGTCCTGCGCGCCATCGGCTTTTTCCTTCTCGTCCCGGTATTCGATGTGATGGGCGCGGTCGTTGCAACAACGCTTTCCTTCCTGGCCCTGGCGGTTCTGATGCGCAATGCCGCCCGCAAACTAACCGGCATCGACGGCTCGATCACCCGGCTGCTTCCCGGTCTGGGCAAGACAGAACGGACGGCGGGTGCAGCCGGAGGCGAGCCGGTTGACTAGAATCAACATCATCGTGCCGCGCCGGAATGTCCGGCGCTGGCAGATCATGACCGGTGAACGTCTGGCCGCCGCCGGACATGACGTTCATCTGATCGCGGGACCGGGTTGCCATGTCCCGTTTCTAATGGATTTCATGCTGAAATTCGGCACGGCGGTGACCGGACTAAGCGGGCCACGCCTGCATGACAGGATCGATCATGTTGCTTTCAGCAAACCCGGCCCGGCAGATATCAGCATTGACCTGACTGCTGGGGCCGCCGGCCTGTCTCCGCCCGCGCTCCGTTTGGTTTTTAACACCAATACCTCGTTTACCGGCCTGGTCGAAGCCGCCGCCAGGGACCAGTTACCCGATCTGCAAATTTTGCTGGCAGGAAAGCCGGTGGCTGAAGCCCGCCCGATGATCGACAATCGTGCCTCTTTGGCCCATGGGGTTGAGGATATTCTCGCCCGTGCGGTCTCGCTGGTTGCAACGACAACGCAAAGGGTAATCGATGGCCCGCTGATGCCGCTCGATGCCGCCCCGATACAACCGGCAAAAGACCCCGCCCTCCCCCATGCCTTCATCACCGCCAGCCTGCCGAAAATGGGGCGCGAATTTCTGCGCCGGCTGACCCATAGGCAAGCGCACTGGCGCACCGGCTATCGGTTTCTCGATGGCGACGGTGTGGCGGAAACCGGCGACCTGTCGGGGGAAAACTGGATCACCCTGCCCGATGACGGCAGCCGTTTTTATGCCGATCCTTTTGCCTTTGAAAAAGACGGCAAACATTACATTTTCCTCGAAGACCTGCCCCACGCCACCGGCAAGGCGGTGATCTCGGTCAGCACGCTGGATGCCAATGGCGTTGCCGGGGCACCGCGTCCGGTGCTTGAAGAACCCCATCACCTTTCCTACCCGCAGGTTTTTGCCCGGGACGGGGCAATCTGGATGTTGCCTGAAAGCAGTACCGCCAATCAGCTGGTGCTTTATCGGGCCAGCCGCTTTCCCGATAAATGGGCGCGCCATTCAGTGTTGATTGACGGCCCGGCCCTTTCCGATGCCACATTGCTCGAACATGAGGGTGCCTTCTGGCTGTTTGCGACCGACCGGGACGGCGCGGGCAGCACCTCAGACATGCTGGTTGTCTATTATGCCGATAATCTGGAAGGCCCCTGGATGGCACATCCGGCCAACCCGATAATGATCGACCGGCGCGGCGCCCGGCCCGGCGGGGCTTTTATCCGCAGGGATGGCCGCATTCTGCTGCCGGTGCAGGATGGCACGAACGGTTATGGCGGCGGGCTGGGTCTGTCTGAATTACGCCATCTTGACCGCACAAAGGTTGATCTTGCTCCACCCCGGCCCATTCTTGCCGAAGGTTTCTGGCCCTATCCGATGATCCATACACTCAACCGCGCCGGACGGCTGGAAGTGACGGACGGGATCGCCCAGGTCCGCAAGAAACGTTCACGCGCATCATCGGGTGTCTAGCAAAGCCTCATAAGCGGCACACATCGCCTCGGGGGCATATTTTTGCCTAAGGTTGCGGCCCGCGGCCGCGAGACTTTCCGCCAGCGCCGGATCTGCCAGCACGTTCTCAACCGCACGGGCAAAGACCTGCGGCTCATGGGCCGGGGCGAACAGTGCGGCGGCATGATCGCCATCACCCAAGACCTCGTGCAACACGGGCAGATCATTGGCCACAACCGGCACGCCATTGATTGCGGCCTCGGCCACCGACAGACCGAATGTTTCGAACAGCGAGGCAAAGGCAAAGACATCGCCGGCCGCGAGAAAAACCGGGATTTCTGCTGCCGAAATCTCACCCACCATGTGCAGGCGGCCGCCCAGACCGGCTTTTTCTGCCATCTCGACCAGTTCGTCATGATCCGGTCCCACCCCGGCAATCGCCAGATGCACACCGGGCAAATGGGCCAGCGCCGCCACCAGAGCCCTTTGGTTCTTCTCGCGTGTCTGCCGTCCGGTGCTGATCACCAGCGGCACCTCTCCCGGCAAGCCGAACCGGGCGCGCGCAGCGGTTTTGTCATGCTTTAAATCCGGGCTTGCAACGCCGTGTTCAATCAGGCGGAGCCGGTTTTTATAGGCAGGTGGATAGGCCTCAAACTGCGCCCGGGTCCAGGCGGAGTTGACAATATTGTGGTCATACCAGCCCCAGGTGCCAATCAATCGGTCGAGCCGGGAGGCAATACCCAGTAGGCCAGAAGTCATCGGTTTGCCGCTCTGGTTGGCGATCAGGCATTTTGCCCCGGCCAGCCTGCCACCGATCGTGCCGAACAGATTGCCCCAGTATTGATAGGTAATCACCACAGCAGGCTTTTCGGCGCGCAAATAGCGGATCAGCCCCAAGGCTGCCCAGGCCTGCCCCGCAAGTCCCCCCGGCGGCGTCCGCGACACAAAATCCGCATGGGGATCAGCGTCATAGGCATCGGTTTTGCGATACATGAACACGGTGCGCACCTGATGGCCGCGCGCGCGCAGGCCTGCACCAACCATGTCGGAAACCCGCTGGGCTCCCGCCGCTTCTGCCTGTGTCTGCACCTGAATGATTTTCAACTGGATGGCCTCAATCTTACGCCCCCCGGTTCTAGGGGTCTCACGCCCGAATGAGGAAGTGTTTGCCGCTCATATGGTTACCGCCAAAAACCGCCATTTTGCAGGGTAACCTTAATTTTTCAAACCTATTGTATGGGAGAACCACCAAGGGTTGTATCGCCCTGATCTGCGAAGAAGGCTGTCAATTTCATGCAAGCCCCAGTGTCTGCCGACCGCAATGCCCAGCCTTTGCTGGATATTTCCGCCATTTTCAGCATTTTGTGGCGCCGCAGGCTGGTCATTGGCGCAAGCTTTGTTGCCATGCTGGTGCTGGCAGTTCTCTATCTTGCTGTCACCCGGCCGGTCTATACCGCTCAGGCCGTTATTCTGGTGGACCCGCGCGAAACCAATGCCACCCCTTCCGCCAACGTGCTCGGCGGCATCGGTACGGACAGCGCGGCCATTGCCAGCCAGGTCGCGGTGATCAGTTCATCCGCCTTGCTGCGCGCAGTATTTGACGCCGAAAACATCGCCACGGACCCCGAATTCAACAAATCTGGCATGCTCTCCAGTCTGTTCAGCCTTGTGCGCGGATCCCAGGGGCCGGTCAATGAAAGCGCCGTATTCGAGGGCTTCCGTTCCCGCGTCGGCGTTGAGCGCGAAGGGCTGACCTATGTGCTCAACATCACCTTCACCTCCGAGGACCCGGCAAAGGCGGCACGTATCGCCAATGCCATTGTGACCCGTTACATCAACGGGCAGGTGGCAGAGAAATCCGGCGCCAGCACCGAGATTACCGGTCTGCTCAACGACCGGATCACGGCCCTGCGCGATGACGTGACCAAGGCGGAACAGGCCGTCGAGACTTTCCGCACGCAGAACAATATTTTCGATGTCGGCACCGGCAGAACCCTGCTCGACACCCAGATCGAGCAGACGAGTGCGCAACTGATTGCCGCCCAGGAAGAAGCCCGGCAGGCCAATAACCGTTATCAGCAAGCCAGGGCCGTGGGCACCTCACCCGAGGGTCTGGCGCGTTTGACCGAAACCCTTGCCTCCGGCTCCGCTGAGCAATTGCGCAATTCCTACAACCTGCGGCTGGGGGAACTGGCCCGGGCGGAAGCCGAACTGGGCGCGCGCCACCCCACCCTTGTCAGCCTGCGGGCCGAGGTTTCCCATCTTGCTGGCCTGATGCGCAATGAGGCTGAACGGATCATCGCCGGTCTCGGCGCTGAACGGGATCTCGCCGCCGCCAATGTTGCCAATATCGAGAAAGACCTTGTGGCCCTGCGCGCCCAAGCGGCCGATACCAGCCAGACATCAGTGCAATTACGCCAGCTTGAGCGCAATGCCGATGCCTCGCGGCAGGTACTGGAGCAGTATCTGGCCCGTTCCGAGGAAACCAGCCAGCTCGGCGGGCTGCAGCTTGCTGATGCCCGTGTGATCTCGGCGGCAACCCCGCCCGTCAAGGCGACCTGGCCGCGCCCCTCCCTGCTATTAAGTGTTGCAGGCGCATTCGGCCTGATACTGGGGTCCGGCATTGCCCTGTTTCTGGACGCGCCCGCGCGCGTGGCCTCGGGAGGCAACCGTCTGGCAGCACCCGCCAATACCAATGCCCCGCCCCTGCTTGCAACGCCGGGTGCCGCCGGCATCACAGATCATGGGCAGATTGAAACCCGGTTCCAGATGCCCGGCCGCGGCCAGATCTCCAAGCACTATCTCGACCGGACCCGCCGCGAGGTGACCGAACATCCCCGCGCGCCATTCGCGCTCAAAGTCCGCAGCCTCAGCCATCGACTGCTTGGCAATGTCCCCGCCGGCAAAACGCCTGCAGTATTTGTTTTTTCCTCGGTTGATGACCGGTTTGAAAAGGCGCGGCTTGCCCATTCCATGGCGCTTGAAATGCACCGGCAGGGCCTTAATCCCCTGCTGCTCGATCTTGACCCGCTGGTACCCAATGATGCGCCCGAACTTGACCTGTTCATGTCGGGCCGGGGCAATCCAGATCCGCAATCCCTGACCGATGCCGAAACCGGCATTGCGGTGATTACCGCCCGCGCCCGCGGCGCATCGGAAACCCAGTTGGCAGACCGGGTGCTGGAAAAACTGGGGCATGGGTTTGATGCCATTCTGGTTATCAGCAAGGCTGTGACAGACACTGACAGCCTGATGCGTTCAGGCATTGCCGACCGTCATGTCCTCGTTTTGAGTGCTACAGAGAACCGGGACGCGGCACTGTCGGCGCTGGCCCAAACCCTGCCCGGGTCAGAGGTTGACCTTGTCACCATTGCCCATGGAGCAGAAACGCTCAAAACGCCGGTGGCATTCCCGCAACGCGAGACTGCCGACGCGGTGACGCAATTGCGTAATTCCATCCGTTACACAAGGCTGGACTAGCGCTTATGTTTGCGCCGCTGTCACGCCGCTCAGTGCTCGGGGGGATGCTGGCCACCGGGCTTTACGCCGGCGTTCAGGGCAGTCAGGCAAGCGGCAAAACGGGCGCAAATTTTTCTCGGCTCAACAAGGGGTTCAACCTGCCCGGCTGGGCCGGGCTTGACGACGAACGCGCGCCCGACACGGCATTGCTGCAAACCCTTTTCGATCTTGGTTTTACCCATATCCGCCTGCCCCTTGACCCCGAGAATATTCTTGCCGGCGGGGCAAACGTTCTCAGCCATATCGCGCGCTGCGCCCGTCAACTGCATGCGGCCGGGTTTGCGCTCACCTTCGACATGCATCCCGAACAGCCGCTGATCGATCTGTTTGGCACTGACATGGCGCTTGCCGGTGACCTGACCGCCGCCGCATGGACCCAGCTGGCCCCCCTGCTGGCCGACTTGCCACCCGGCACATGTTTTGCCGAATTGCTCAACGAGCCGCCCCTGGAGCAGACCGACTGGCTGGACCTGCGCGAGCGCCTTGCCGCCACTGTCCGGCAAATCTGCCCCGACCATGGCCTGATCTGGGGCGCGGCCCGTTATCAGGGCATTGACGAAACCATCACCTGCCCAACCCTTGCCGACGTCAACGCGGCAGCGGCGGTGCATTATTACACCCCGATCGGGTTCACCCATCAATGTGCCGACTGGAGCGGACCGGCCTTGCAGCGCGTGGGTAATCTGCCCTTCCCCGCCCGGCGCAACGATCCCGCGATCATGGCCCTGATGGAGGCATTGACACGCGAGGGCAATGCCGAGGCACAGGCCTTTCTTGAACAGGAATTCGAGGCAGACTGGACCCGCACCCGCATCATCCACGATTTTCAAAAAATCGGGAACTGGTCACGGCAGGAAAACTGCCCGGTTCTGCTCAATGAATTTGGCGTGCTTAATTTCTGCGTTGACCCACAAAGCCGCGCCCGCTGGATTGCAACCGTGCGCGCCGCAGCAGAAGAGAATGGCATTGCCTGGACCTATTGGGAACTGGATCAGGGTTTTGGTTTTGTCGCTGACCGGCACGACGCCCGCTCCATTGACCTGGTCATGATCAATGCATTGCTGGAGGTGTAGGCATGGTTGACGTGACACCGCCAATCGTACGCACCCATCGGCCAAGTGTGGCCGAGCGTCTCGGCTTTGTATTCAGTCTTGGCGGGGCGGCGCCATGGCAAATCCTGTTGACCCTGGCCCTGCTGGTGCTCTCGGTCGCCAGCTTCCTGATTTCGACGGTGTTCGGCCTCGCCGTCACCTTTGTCACCACGCTGGCATTGACCATTGTCATGCCGGCCGCCCTGCCGCTGGTGGTCATTGCCGCTTTCGTTTTCCAGAATACCGTCATTGCCTCTTTCACCCCGATGGTTGCCAGTGACGATGCTTTTGATCTGGTGCGAGGTGCCAATTTCGTCATTCTGGTCACCGCCTTTGGCGGGTTCATGCTGGCAACATTCCTGTCCCCCCAACGCCTTTTGGCCGCAACCCGACCCTGGCTCACCTTCTGTCTTATCCTGCTGGCCGTGATCGTTTTCTATCTGCTGCTCGGGGCGGTGCGGGGCGAGCCAAAGGATGCGATTGTCTATTTCCGCAACACCATCACCCCGGTGGCCTGCTTCTATATCGCTCTTGTCGCGGCCTCATGGTACCGGCTCGATCTGGACAAGGGTCTTGTCTGGGTGGGGGCAATTGCCATTGCATACGGCTATTGCGAATTGTTCTTCACCTTCGATTTTCTCGCCCTGTTCAATGGCGATCACTATGTCGAACGGCAAATGGTGCGGCAGATCGAAACCGGTTATTGGGAGCAAACGCTCCGGGAAACCGGTTTTGTGCTGCGCAATCTCAATGATGTGATGATGGTCACATTTTTTAACACGCCCTTGTTTGGCGACATTTTTCCAAAAGTGTTCCGGCTGGCCGGGCCCAATTTCCATTCAATTGCCTTTGCCTATCTGCTGGCGATTACCTCGGTGTGGCAGCTGTGCCGCAGCCGCTGGCACCTGCCATTGCTCGCTTTCCCGCTATTGGTGGTGATCGGCTCGAAAGGGGCCATGGTGCTGATGCTTCTGGCGATCATGACCCGTATCGGTCTCACGGTGCTGAAGCCGCGCAGTGTGCTGCTCCTGTTTTTTATAGGGGCCGTGATCTGGATTTCAGCCGCGCTGGTTCTTGGTCTCCGCAGCGCCGATTATCACGTATTGGGGTTTCTGGCGGGCCTGCGCGATTTCGCCAGGAACCCGCTCGGGCAAGGGCTGGGACTTGGCGGCAATCTGTCGAGCAGCGTCGCCAACAAGCTCGACTGGAACGTGGCGCAGGCAACAGGTGCCACAGAGGTGCCGGTGGAAAGCGCGGTGGGGGTTCTGCTCTACCAGATGGGAATTGGCAGCTTCCTGTTCTTCGGCTTCCTCATCGCCTTGGCGCTTAAATGCCGGGCATTGTTTTTCGCCCATGGCGAGGGGCGTTTCCTGTTCGGCTTCATCAGCATCACCGTAATCGGCGTCAACGCCATCCTGCAGGAAGAGGCAGTCTATTCGCCACTGGCCCTCGGCCTCTGCCTCATTCTCGTCGGCCATGCCCTTGGCAGCCACTGGCGCGAAAAAGCCGCCTGCCACCCGTCGTGAGCGACCTTCCCGTGTCAGCGGACTAAAGAACGCAGTCGGCTTATTCCAGGCCACCAAGGCATAGATATTTGATTTCAAGATAATCCTCGATGCCATGAGAGGATCCCTCACGGCCAATACCGGATTCCTTGACGCCGCCAAAGGGCGCGACTTCGGTCGTGACCAAGCCTTCATTGACCCCGACAATACCGTATTCAAGCGCATCGGAGACGCGGAAAGCACGCCCCAGGTCGCGCGTATAGAAATAGCAGGCCAAGCCGAATTCTGTATTATTGGCCAGCTTGATCGCCTCTTCCTCGGTCTCAAACCGAAACACTGGTGCAAGAGGCCCGAAAATCTCCTCGCGGGCGAAACGCATGCTGCTTTTCGCGTCGACCACAATTGTGGGGGCATAGAAATTCCCGCCCAGTTCGTGGCGCGCACCGCCCGTGATCACGCGTCCACCTTTGGCGAGAGCATCAGCCAAAAGCTCATCCACTTTCTCGAGCGACTTTGCATCGACAAGCGGACCCTGCTCTACCCCCGGCTCCGTACCCGGGCCAACTTTGAGCTTTTCAGTGGCCTCGGCAAGCTTGGCAATAAACGCATCATAGATACCGGCCTGTGCGTAGAACCTGTTGGTACACACACAGGTCTGCCCACTATTGCGAAACTTTGACTCAATCGCGCCCGCCACAGCGCGGTCCACATCGGCATCATCAAAGACGATGAAGGGCGCATTCCCGCCCAGCTCCATCGAGACTTTCTTGACCGTGCCCGCTGCCTGCTCCATCAAGAGTTTGCCGATACCGGTCGAGCCGGTGAAAGTAATCTTGCGGACTTGTGGGTTGCTGGTCAGTTCCCCGCCAATGGCACGTGGATCGCCGGTGACGACATTGACCGCGCCTGCAGGGAACCCCGCCATTTCACACAGCTTACCCCAGACCAGGCCCGAATAAGGCGTCTGGCTTGCAGGCTTGGCCACAATGGTACAGCCGGCAGCAAGAGCCGGAGCAATTTTGCGGGCCAGCATGGACGAGGGAAAATTCCATGGTGTGATAGCGCCAACAACACCCACGGGTTGTCTCGACGTCATCAGCTTGCGGGCAGACCATGGCGACGGGATAGTCATGCCGTAAACCCGACGCGCTTCTTCTGCGAACCACAAGACATAGGCGGCGCTCATACCAATTTCTCCGCGCGCTTCCGCCAGAGGCTTACCCTGTTCGAGGGTAAGCAATTGCGCCAGTTCCTCACGGTGCTCCAGAATCAGCGCATGCAGATTGCGCAACATTTCAGCGCGCGCCGCGGCCGTGGTTTTTGAAAAAGACTTGAACGTCTCCGCCGCTGCATCAATGGCCGCCCGGGTTTCAGCCTGGCCGGAATTTGGCACCGTACCGATCACTTCGCCGGTCGCTGGGTTGTCGACTGCAATGCTTTCCCCGCTCTCGGCAGGCCGCCATTGCCCGTCGATGAAATTGGCCTCGTGGCAAAATGATGTGAGGTCGGTTGCGCGCGACATATCAGGCTCCAAACAATCCAAGACAAAGTGCCGGGCACCTAAGGGCGCCCGGCCGAAAACTCAAAAACACAAATTTACTGGGCGATACCGATTTCGCGATAATACCGCAAAGCGCCTTCATGATAGGGCACCGGCGATGCCGTCATCATGCCATCCGGATTGAACCGGTTGAAAGCACCCAGCTTGGCTGCGAGGTCAGGCTTGCTGTCATGCAGGGTCTTGACCATTTCATAGACAGCATCTTCCGACATGTCTTTACCAGCCATCAAAACGAACTGCATTTGCATCAGATTGGTCGGATCATCGACAATGCCATTATCGGCAGTACCCGGCGTCATTGTCACAGGCTCTGCTGTTGGCATGACGGCGTTCATACGGTCTGTTACATCACCGGAATGATCAACCGAGACAAACCGGATGCCGCCAGGAATGGAAGCCATGGCGCGCTGGGCTGCCGCGACCCCGACGGTCGAGTAGGCCGCATCAACACGACCATCTATGAGCAGGTCAATGCCAGCCACATATTCGGGCACAGGCACGCCGGTGACGTCATCCCATGTCAAGTTGGACGCTGCCAGTGCAGCGCCGGAGAGATAATGGAATGTTCGCCCGGCAACAAATTCGGAGGCGATTTTCTTGCCCTTCAAATCAGCAGCCGTTTTGATGTCGCTGTCCGCCCGCACCATGAAGCCGTTGATGGCGGGGAATAATGAGCCGACCAGCCGCAGATCTTCATTCGGCACGCCCTCGAACATGCCCTCACCCATATAGGCGAATGCTGCCTCGGCACTGTTTGTCAGACCAAATTCAAGTTCCCCCCTATTGACCATTGGCAAATAGGTCGAGGACCCACCAAAGGGCGCGACACGATATTGGCCGCCCGTCTTCTCACTCATCACACCCGCAATGGCCGTGCCGGTTGTATAGAAAAGCGAACCTTGCGGATTACTGCCAATGCTTGTGGTCTGTGCCATGGTCGGCGCGGCGAACATCGCTGCAGCAAGCACAAGACCAGAGAAGATACCCGTTCTTTTTGTTTTCATTTTCAGTTTCCCTAACTTGCATTATGGATGATTGCAGCAGCGGACTTGCGCTGCCAGAGATGGCAGACGGCCAGAAGCAGGCCACCCCCCAGAACACCACAGATATCGATGAAGGCGCCAAACGGTATGGCGTCCGCAGGAAAGAGTGTGGCGAATCCCAACACGGCGAAGGCCCCCCTCACGGGCGGGGACAATCGGATACGGTAGAAGCCGACGACGCTGATGGTGATCAGGCAAACGCCCAGCACCGCAGTTACACTGGCAATGACAATCGCGGCAGGCTCACCAATCATCAGCAGTGTGGGAGAAAAGACAAACAGAAATGGCACGATATAGGCGACCCAGCCCAACCGGACAGCCGACCAGCCGGTTGCCATGGCGCTCGCCCCCGTCAGTGTGGCTGCCGCAAAGCAAGCCAGCGCAATGGGCGGGGTGATCATCGACATCATGCCGAAATAGAGGACGAACATATGGGCCGCGAGCGGTTCCACACCTGCCTGCACGATCGCGGGCGCAACCAGGGCTGCGAGCAAGACATAGACGCCCGCCGTCGGCATGCCCATGCCCAGCACGATACACACCAGCCCGCCGATCGCCAAAAGCGCAAACAGATTGCCGCCCCCGAGTTGCACCAGGGCCAGGGTTACCGCGAAACCACCGCCTGTGGCATTCAGCACGCCGATAACGATGCCAGCTGCTGCCACAATCGCCACCAGTTCCACTGAACCAAGACCCGCGGTGATAAAGGAATTCACCCCGTCACTGACACGTGCGCGCCGGCCTTGATACGGTTTGACCAGGCCGAGGAGGAGCATGGCAAGAGCGGCCGCGAGGGCTGACCGTTCGGCATTGACGTTAAACTGGAACAAAAGCACCAGCAACAACGCGAACGGCACGAGGAAATGCCATCCCTGCCGGAAAACCTCCCCCATTCGGGGCAGGTCAGTATCCACGACCTCAATATTGTCGCGCTCCGCCATCAAATGAACCTGCACGAAGATGGCGATGTAATAGAGAAGGGCCGGGACCAGCGCTGCAACAACGATTGTCTGGTAATCGATATTAAGAAATTCGGCCATCAGAAAAGCCGCGGCGCCCATGATCGGCGGCATGAATTGACCACCGGTTGAGGCAACCGCCTCAATCGCACCCGCGTCCGTAGACTTGTAGCCAGCCCGGCGCATGAGTGGAATGGTGACGAGCCCAGTGGTTGCGACATTGGAGACAGCACTGCCGGATATCGAGCCGAAAAAGGCAGAAGAAAGCACCGCGATCTTGGCGGCACCGCCACGTCTCCGCCCCACCAGTGCCATAGCCAGATCGGTAAAGAACTGGCCCCCGCCAGTACGAAACAGCACCTCGCCAAAGAGGATGAAAATGATCACCACGGTACTGGCGACGGACAGGGGCATACCCAGAATGGAACTGGTATCGAAAGCGAGATAGGTCGACAGCGCTTCCACCGACAAATGACGCCCCGTCAAAGGTGCCGGCACCAGATGCGCGACCAGGCCATAAATGCCAAACACCATGATAATGCAGAACAGCATCCAGCCTGTGCGGCGGCGCAGGGCCTCTACCACGCCCAGAACGACAATCCAGCTCAGCAGGATCACATGCGGCGGGCGGGTCGACGCAGCGACAAGGAAATAGGTGTAATTGACGGCGACATAGGCCATCACCCCGGCAAAGACGACTGCAGCAACCACGTCATATAACGGGGGCGCCGTCCGTCTCTCGCCACGATATGATGTGCCAAGGAAAATAATCGCCACGGCGAGACCAAGCACCAGCGCGAGCAGCTGCTGCTGATAATAGGCGAGCCCCAGATAGCTGGGCAGATCAAGCACCCAGCTTACCGACAACAGCACCATGAACCCTGCAAGGACACGGACGATGCCAGTGGCCCACCCCTTAACCTCGGTCTTGTTTTCGGAAGTGTCGGCCATATCGTGTCTCTCGTTGTTTATTCAGCAGCTTTGGCGGCGGCTCTGCGTTGAGCATCGAGCATTGACGAGCGCATCAGGAAGGCTTTGGCCTTTGTCGGATCAGCCGCCTGCCCCTTGAGCTCGGCAAAATTCTGCGCCCGTACTTCAGGCTCCTTTGCCTCAAGACGCTTCTTGTTCTGAATGGATTGGGACTGGACAAAATCGGTCGTGACAGTGCGCCGTTGCAGATCATAGAGATCCAGCAATGAGTCCGGCGCCCGGCCTAAAAATACCTCGGCCAGTTTTTCCGCGAGGTTGGCAGCATCCTGAATGCCGCCATTTAATCCCATGCCACCGATGGGATTATTGACATGGGCAGAGTCACCCGCAAGCAGGATGCGCCCCAGTCTGAATGTTTTGGCGACCCGCTGGTGCACATGATAAAGATTGCGGTGCACCACTTCATAATCCCCCTCTTTGGGGAAAAACTTCTGCAACCTTGCCTGAACCGCAGCTTCATCGAACAGGTCTTTTTCGCTGGCATCCGGATCCGCGGGGAAAACCGTGCGCCACAAGCCCGGGGGACCATCGGCGGCCACCTTGAAGCAATTGCACCATTCTTCCGGGTCAGCGAAATAAGTGCGGTAGCTGTAGCCACGATGGGCCTGAAAATCGAACGGCGTGGTCAACACCAAAAATTTTTCGGGGAAGGTAAAGCCTTCAAACGCGATACCCGCCGCCTTGCGCACCGTGCTGCGTCCCCCATCCGCGCCGATGAGATAACGGGCATGGTGGGTGGTTTCACCCTCGGGACTGCGCACCGTAACGGCAACGCCATCATCGTTCGGGGAAATGTTCACCACCTCGTGCTCAAAGAACACTTCGGCATTGGGTTCCTTACGCAAATGCGCGAGAGCAATGCTGGCTGTCTTGAATTGCTCGCACTGCACCACATAGGGAAAGCGGGTTTCATCGGCCAACAGCGCGTGGTCGAATTCGGCGATAAGTTCGCCACTTATACGGTCCCAGAACTGGAAGACCGGTGCCACAAGCCCGGCCTCACGGATCTCTTGCTCAAGACCCAACTCATTAAGCAATTCGAGCGTGGCGGGATGTGTCGTTGCGGCGCGTGGATCGTCCTTAAGGCTGTCAAATCGCTCAAACACGGTAACCGGCACGCCTTTGCGCGCGAGTGCCAGAGCACAGATCAAGCCGACCGGCCCCCCGCCGCTGATTATGACACGATCCTTGTTCGACACTTGTTGCTCCTCGTTCCTCAATATGGTTGTCAATGCTCAACGATTGCCGCTGAAATCCCTGGGCAGCCTGTTTTCGGCAACACGCACCGGGCGGGTTGTCGGGGGGGTATTGCCGCTGCGCCCCACAAAACGGGGGACGCCATCTGTCACCACCGCCCCGATAGCAACCGGGTCGCCATGCTTGAGGGCGGCAAGCGCCGTACTTTGCGTACCGCCCAGCGGCGCATCGACGATGACCAGATCCGCGTCACGCCCTGCCTGCAACAATCCTGAATTGCGCCCATAGATACGGGCATTGTTGCCAGTGGCAGCCCCAATGACCATTTCTGCTGGCAGGTCCAGCAGGCTGCTTAAATGGGTAATCGTATACATCACGCCGAGCGGCATGATCCCGCTGCCCGTGGGCGTATCGGTGGCGATCAGAACCCGATCAAACTGGTCCTTGGCGATAGCCTGACGGGCGCACAAAAGTGCCGTACGCAAATTGCCGGCCGTGCAGATCTGCAGCGCAACGTCGCTTTCCTCGATCAGCCGGTCAAAATGGGCATCTGGCATGGCGACCGGTCCGCCATTGACGTGAAACGAGACATGGGGATTGATGGCCAGCACATGTTCGCCCGTTATGGGGGATGAACCTGGAATAGATGCCCCGCCGGTATGTAGCGTGGTGACCATGCCGTGCTTGCGCGCCATGGCAACGAGCGGCGCATATTCTGCGGGATCATCAAAGGTCCCAAAACCGGCCTTTGCGAGCCATACACCGTCGCGCGACAGATCGGCAAAATCCTGTTCAACCAAACCGGGTTCGAGAATGACCGACCCGGCCCAGACACGCATGCCGCCCGGCCGGTATTCTGCAAAACAGCGCTGCGCAGCCAGAGCCAGCGCCTTGACACCCGCCGGGTCCTTGGGCCGCCCCGGAACATGAACCTCCGAGGCGGTGATGGACGTGGTAACGCCGCCATGGACATAGCTTTCGAGATAGCCAACTGTCTTCTGGCGGGGGGTATAATCCCCGAACGTGATATGCACATGGGAATCGATCAGACCCGGGATAACCGTTGCACCACCGGCGTCGATGACCACGTCACACCCTGCCAGAGCTTCCGCCCCCAGCGTGCCGACGCTTTCGATCTTTCCCTCTGCCATCAGGATGGCATCGCCCCTGGCAATGGGTTCTTGCCAATCACCCGAAACGATACATCCGATATTTACGACAGCAGTACGCATTTCACGTTCTCCGTTAAATTAGTGCAAGCCGTCCTTGCCCTCGATCTCATCGGCCTTGATGCCACCAACCCGGGCATTGAGGCGCCCGCGATTAGCAAACACACAAATCAACGCCAATTCATCGGGCAGCGGCGCATCCGGCATCATGATCGACATGCCGTCATAGTGCGAGCGCACATAAAGCGCGTCCTTGTGGGCCAGCGGGATTTCTATCGTCGCTCCAGGTGCCGCACGCTTGGTAAAGGATGAAATCCACGCGATGCCGCCACCAATGGCTTCACGCATGACGTTGCCATAGACGGTGGTAAGCATGGCAACGACATGTTCCTGCTCACCATTGAGGCCCGCAATGCCGCCCTTGCCGTAGCTGACCACCTCATAAGGGGCCATTGCGGCATTGGCCGCTTCCGCCATCTGGCGTCCGATCTCGACGCTGGCGTCGGTGAGCACCGAGAGATCTTCCGCATAGGGCTTGCCAGCGAAAGGGTTGTTCACCACGGCAATCACGGCAACTTTGCGCAGCGGTTCCTGGGCATCAACCCCCGCCTCAGAGCGCACTTCCTCGATTTGGGTGAACATTTTGCGAATTTTCATGGCTACCTTTCCAACTGCTCACTTGACTATTTCGTCATCTTGTATGACAAGAATACCGTCTGTCAATAGAGATCTCAGAGGAGTTCGGCATCATGGAAAAAGCCGTCTTGTTTTCGGAAATGACACCGGGCCCGGAATGGGAAAGTGACTTCAACAACTGGTATGATGAAGAACATATTCCCTTGCGCATGGCGGTGCCGGGCTTTGCCGGTGCTCAGCGTTACAAGCGCAATGAACGCGATTATCTGGCTGTTTATGATATGGACGCGACCGATGTGCTCACCAGCCCCGCCTATACCGAGGTCAAGGACAATCCCAGCGAACAGACTGCCTGGATGCTGAAATCCGTCAGCAATTTCACCCGCTATATCGGTCGCCCGATCAATACGCAGTTCAATACGGAAAACTTTGTGGAAGCACCGGTGCTCTATCCGGTATTCTTTACTGTCCCCGAAGACCGGCTCAGCGAATTCGATGACTGGTATAATCAGGATCACGTGCCGACCCTGCTGGAAACACCAGACTGGCTGGGCTGCCGCCGCTTTGCCATTGAATCGGGCGGACCTGAAAACTTCAACCGGCTTGCCTTGCACTACCTTTCAGATGAACGCGCTCTGGCGTCTGACGCGCGCGATAAGGCGCGCAAATCTGAATGGAGGGATCGACTATCCCAAGAAGATTGGTTTAAAGGCACATATATGGTTTTCGGGCGCCACGGAAAACGGTTCACGCCCGTTTTGTGACCGGCTCGAATGTGGAAGGGCATTTCAATGACCAACGCAACCAGTGATGCATCTGGTTCACCGCTTGACTCTTTGGGCATTGTGACCGCGCCGGTCCTCGTGCGTGAACAGGCACTGGACCGGTTGCGTGACGCCATAATCAACGGGCAGTTTGCCCCCGGCACCCGTTTGATCGAGCGCGAATTGTGCGAAGCAATGGGGGTGAGCCGCACCTCCATTCGCGAAGTATTACGCCAACTCGAAGCGGAACGCCTTATTCAGGTTGAGCCGCGCAAGGGCCCGACCGTCGCGCGCGTGACACGCGCCCAGGCTCAGGAAATCTACGATATCCGCGGCTATCTCGAGGGATTGCTGGTGCAGCGTTTCATTGACAATGCCAATCCACAACAGACGCGACAGCTCGAAGCCCTTTTTGAGGAATTTGCCGGCGCAGCCGGCGAAAGCAACATCATGCGTGCAGTGGCACTCATGGCACAATTTTATGCCCATATCAGTTCGGTGGCGCAGGCCGAAGTGGTCAATGACATCCTCTCTCAACTCACCGCGCGTGTGAGCTATTTACGCGCAACCTCCATGTCGCAACCCGGACGCATGGCAAAAAGCGTTGAAGAAATCCGCCTCATTGTGGAAGCGATTGCCGCGGGTAATTATGCAGCAGCACAAAAGGCAGCGGTCAATCACGTCAAGGCAGCAGCCGCCATTGCACTTTCCCGCTTGCCGGAGTGATGGCCCAAAACTCCGCAAGCACCTTCTCCCTTCGCAACCAATATGTGAACAGGTCAGCCCTCGGCCTCTGCCTCATTCTCGTCGGCCATGCCCTTGGCAGCCATTGGCGCGAAAAGGCCGTCCCGGTGTAAACCGGGACGGCTCCATTCAAATCCATCAAAGCGAACGCCTTATGATGAAACGCTCGCATCCTTTTTTGGCCGGGGCTTGAGGAAGCGGCCGATCAGCATCGGGGCGATAAAGCCGAGGATGGCCAGGGCCCAGATGGTGATTGCCAGCGGCGACCCCCAGAGGATCGACACATCACCATCAGAAATGGTCAAGGCGCGGCGCAGGCTTTTTTCCATCTCATTGCCCAGCAGAATGCCCAGAATGATTGGCACCATCGGCACATCCAGCTTGCGCAAAATATAGCCGACAACGCCGAAAATGATCATCAGCAACAAATCGAATGTCGACCCGGAAATGCCATAAATGCCGACAAAGGAAATCATCGCCACCGCCGGCATCAGATATTTCGAGGGCACCTGCAACACGCGCACAAAAAGCCCCACCATCGGCACATTGAGCAATAGCAGCATGATATTGCCGATAAACAACGCCGCAATCAGCCCCCAGACCACATCGGGATGCTGGGTGAACAGCAGCGGGCCGGGTGTGATATTGAGCGCCATCAGCATGGCCAGCAGCACAGCTGTGGTACCGGACCCTGGCACGCCGAGCGCCAGCATGGGCACAAGCGCCCCGCCCGCAGCGGCGTTATTGCCAGCTTCGGGTGCGGCCACACCGCGCGGGTCGCCCTTGCCGAATGTACCGTCCTTGTCACTGACCCGTTTTTCGATTGTATAGGCAATGAACGAACCAAGCGAAGCGCCAGCCCCCGGCAGGACACCGGCCAGAAAGCCGACAACCGTGCTGCGCGCCATGGTGCCGCTGGTCTTTTTCAGCATTGGCCAGGGCACGGTGATACGTCCCAGCTTGGTGCCCGCCGCCTCGGGCGCCTTGCCCTTGGCATGCTCCAGAAACAGCAAGACCTCGGATATGGCGAACAGGCCAACAATGGCCACCAGAAAGCTGATGCCCTCGTAAAGGTGGATCTCACCAAAGGTCAGGCGCGGCACGCCGGTCTGGTGATCAACACCGATCATGGCGATACCAATACCAATGGCCGCCGCGATCGCCGCCTTGGCCTGGTTCTTGGAGGCAATGCCCCCAAGGGTCGCAAAGGCGAGGGTAAACAGGGCGAAATATTCAGCAGGGCCAAACAACAAGGCAATCTTGACCAGCTGCGGGGCCAGAAACACCAGCCCCCATGTGGCAAAGAAAGCCCCGACAAAAGAGGCAATGCCCGAGAGCGCCAGCGCTTCGCCCGCCTGCCCTTTCTTGGTCATGGGATAACCATCAAGCGTGGTCATCAATGCCGGTTCATCGCCCGGAATATTGAGCAGGATCGAGGAAATGCGCCCGCCATACATGGCCCCGTAATAGACCGAGGTCAAAAGGATCAGCGCCGGGGTGGCCGGCAGGCCAAGGGTAAAGGCCAGCGGAATGAGGATAGCCACGCCATTGGTCGGCCCCAGCCCGGGCAAGGCACCAATCATGGTACCAAGCAGACAGCCGATCAGGGCGAGGCCAAGGTTCTGCCATGTCAGCGCGACGGCAAACCCGTCGGCGAGTTGTGCAAACACATCCATATCAGAACCCCCAGGGCCCGAGGGCCAGCGACAGTTTGAGCACCATGCGGAACAGCACGAAAATCGTCACCGCAATAAGAATACCGGCAATCGCCGCCTTGACTGGCGAAGCCCCCAGACGCCAGCTCAAAAGACCGGCAGCGACCGCGGTGGACACAGTGAAACCAATCTCAGGAAGGGCATAAGTATAGCCCACCATGACGGCCACAGCGAAAACGATTTCCATGAGGCGGCCAAAGCCGGGCCATTCAGGTTCCGGATCCGGGCGTACCAGCGGATAGATTCCGGCAATGGCCAAAATCACACCGATCAGCACCGGAAAGGCTTTTGGCCCCATCGGGTCGGACATGAAGCCAACCTGAATCTTGGTTGCAAAGAAAATGTAAAAGACGGCCAGCAACAGGCAGGCGCCTCCAAGAATTCTGTCGCTCATCGCACACCTCCCCCTTTGAGGCCTGCCGCAGGTCGCCGGTTGTTACCGGTCGGCCCGCGGCAGGCATGCGTTTTTTTAAACTACTGCAGAATGCCGATTTCGCGCGACAGGGTTTCCGTCGCATCAATCTGGCCGCGCACAAAGCCGGTAAAGGCTTCACCCCAGCCTTCAAGCGGCATCAGGCCATTGGCAGCCATCACTTCTTTCCACTCATCGCTTTCATAAGTGGTTTTGATGGCGTTGGCCCAGAAAGCATAGGCTTCATCGCTCATGCCGCCGGGGGCATAAAACCCGCGCCAATTGGCGCCAACGGCATCAATGCCTTGCTCGATAGCTGTGGGGAAGTCCTTGAACTCGTCACCCGGCAGGCGCTTCTCGGCCAGAACGGCCAGAACCTTGATGTCGCCGGAATCAACGAAGCCCTTGGCCTCGGAAATATCACCGGTAAAGGCCTGCACGTGATTGCCCAAAAGCTGGGTAATGGCTTCGCCGCCACCCTCAAAGGCCACATATTTGATCGTGCGTGCATCTTCGATACCGGCCGCCTTGGTGGCGATCAGCACTTTCAGATGGTCCCAGCCGCCCACAGCAGAACCGCCGGCAAAAGCGACCGATGAGGGGTCCGCCTTGACCTTTTCAAGCAGCTCAGTGAGCGAATTGATCGGTGAATCCTTGGCGACAGCAATCACGCCGTAATCAGCGCCAACCGTACCCAGCCAGCGCACCTGATCCATATTGGCACCCGGGAAAGCACCCTGGGCAAGACGCGTGGTTGTCGCGGAAGATGCGGCGACAATCAGGTCGTTATTGGTGTTGTGCTTGGCCACGACTTCGGCAAAAGCCACACCACCGCCGCCGCCGGCAAGGTTGGTCACCTGCATTGGGTTGGGCACGATCTTGAGATCATAAAGGGTCTTGCCGATCTGGCGGCAGGTGAAATCCCAGCCACCGCCGGCACCGGCCGGGGCAATACATTCGGCGTTCTCAGGCTCGAATGCCGCAGCGGGACCCGCAAAGGCAAAGGCGGCAAAAAGGGTGGCCGCACCGGCCACGATAAATTTCTTCATGATGTTCCTCCCAGAGTTCCTCGCACACACAATTCGTGCCAAGGTCAGATCAACATAGGCCGCCAAGCTTTCATCAACCTGTCATGGCCTGAGGAGGAAACCGGTTGCGCATACTGGTTGTGGAAGACACCGAGGATGTCGCGGAAGCCATTCTGGCGCATTTTACCCGCCAGGGGCATGCCTGCGATCTTGCCGCGACGCTGGAAGATGCCAGCCATTATGCCGGAATCGACCCTTACGATCTGGTCATTCTCGACATTAACCTGCCCGATGGGTCAGGACTTGTATTCCTCAAGCAATTGCGCGCCGCCAAAAACGGCGTGCCCGTTCTCGTGCTGACCGCGCGCATGCAGGTGGAAGACAAGATCGATGCGCTTGATTTCGGTGCCGATGATTATCTGGTCAAGCCGTTTGACCTGCGCGAACTCGAAGCGCGGGCCCGCGCCATCACAAGGCGGCAGCACGGGGCCAGCGAAGCCGTGGTCAACGCGGGCAATCTGAGCTGCAATTTCGCTGCCCGCACCGTTTCTGTCGATATGGCGGAAGTCGAGTTGACCCGGCGCGAATTCATTCTTCTGGAAACCTTCATGGGCAATCTCAATCGCGTATTGCAAAAAGACGAACTTTATTCGCGGCTCTATGGGTTAACCGGCGAGGCAGGGCTGAATGCGGTTGAAGTCTATATCGCGCGGCTCCGGCGCAAACTGGGCAATGCGGATCTCGAGATCCGCACCCTGCGCGGCCTCGGATATCAGGCCATGATCAAAACCGACAGACCGCCGGCATGAACCCGCCCCTGCCCCTTTCAAGACGTCACCAGTCCGTGGCCTTCCGGCTGGGCACCGCCATGATGCTGATCCTTGTGCTGGTGGTGCTGGGCACAATCATCGCCGCCAATCGCTATGGGCAGGCGGCAGCCGACGAAACCTTTGACCGATTGTTGCGCGGCGCAGCCTTGCAGATTGCCGAACGCATCAGCGTGACCGATGGTATCGCTGATGTCGACCTGCCCGTCTCCGCTTTTGAACTGCTCTCGCTCGCGCGCACCGACCGGGTATTTTATCGCATTCTCGGCCCGCAGGGCGAAACCCTGACCGGCTATGCCGACCTGCCCCTGCCCGGCGACGGGCATGGCGGCGACACGATTTATCGCGCCCGGTATAAAGGGACCGATATCCGCGCCGTCTATTTAACCCGGCAATTGGCGGAGCGCTCGATCAGCGGCGCCGTCTCGGTTATTGTCGCCCAGACAACCGGTGAGCGCACCGCGCTTGCCAATTCCATCACCACCCAGGCCGTGCTGATCATTGCCATTGCCGGCATTGTATTGCTGTTTGTCGCCATGATCGTGGTGCGGATTGCCCTGCGCCCGCTGGCCCGGATTGAGCGGGCCATTCTGAGCCGCGACGTCAATGACCTGTCGCCGATCAATGTCCCCGCGCCCGAGGAAGTGGCCGTGCTCGTTGCCGCCATCAACCGGTTCATGCACCGGCTCGACCGCCGCATTGAAGCAATGCAGAATTTTGTCGCGGACGCGACCCACCAAATCCGCACCCCGATTACCGCCCTGCGGGCCCAGGCCCAGCTCGCCCTTGATGAGACCGACCCGGCAAAACTGGAGCGCCTGCACCGGCGGCTTTATGCCCGCAGCGTCGGGCTTGGGCGGCTGGCCGACCAATTGCTCAGCCATGCGCTGATTTCGCATCGCGCCGATTCCGCCGCGCTGCAGGAAATCGATCTCCGCCGCGTGGCCCTTGAAGCGGAACGGCAAACCCGCGCCGCCGCCGATGAAGCGATCAGTGTCGAACTGCCCCATGATGATGTCATGGTGCGCGGCGATCTGGTCAGCCTCCGCGAAGCGGTGAAAAACCTTTTGAACAATGCGGTCAAACATGGCGCTCATCCGGTGTCGCTCGTCGTGCAATCCACGCACGCCAATCGCGCCGCCATCCTTGTGCGCGACAAGGGCCCGGGCATTCCCCAGGCGCTGGCCGCCCATATTGGCGAACGCTTCACCTCGGACGGTATCGAACCCGAAAGCGCCGGGCTGGGGCTCTCCATTGTATCGGCGGTTGCCGCCTCGCACGGTGCGCGGCTGGTCCTGCACCATTTAGAGAATGGCGGCTTTGAAATCGGCCTCGAGTTTGAGGTAATGACGTCATGAAAGCACTCCTGCTCGCATTGTGTTTTCTGGGTCTCGCCCCGGCCATGGCCACAGAAACACGGCTGGCCGCCCTGCAGCCTGAAAGCGGGCAACTGACCATTGAAAGCACAACCGATCTGGTGATCTTTGAACCGATTATCCGGGCATTCCAACAGGTGCGCCCGGGTGTGACCATCACCTATCGTGAACTGACCACCAACGAGCTGAGTGCGCATATTGCGGCCGCTTGCGACAAGCGCGAATTCGTGGCCGACCTGATTGTCAGCTCTTCAATCGACCAGCAATTGAAACTGGTCAATGATGGCTGTGCCCGCTCTCCCGGGCCCGAGCTTGGTGCGGTCCTGCCCGACTGGGCCCGCTGGCGGGATGAATTATTCGGACTGACTTTTGAGCCGGCGGTGATTGTTTACAACAAGGCGTGGTTCGAGGGCCGGAAAATTCCCAAAAGCCGTTTCGACCTCATTGACCTGTTGCGCGACAGCGACGACTTTCGGGCCCGGGTCGGCAGCTATGATATCGAGGCCTCCGGGGTTGGCTATCTGTTCGCGTTTCAGGACGCGATCCAGGCCAGCACCTGGGGACGGCTTGTGGAAGGTTTGGGACGGAACGCCGCACAGCTTTTTTGCTGCACATCGGAAATTCTTGACCGGGTTGCCGATGGTCGCCTGCTGGTGGGATATAACGTTTTAGGGTCCTATGCCCTGTCCCATATCGAAGATGATCCGCGGCTCGGCATTGTCCTGCCCAATGATTATACGCTGATCATGGCCCGGGCCGGCTTCATCTCGCGGGATGCCACGTCGCCGGATCTGGCGCGGGCCTTTCTCGCCTTCATGCTGTCGGAACGCGGCCGCGAAATTCTCTCCGGCGAAGCCCGCCTGCTCTCCCCCATTGACGGCAGTGCCTTGATCGCCGAACTCGCCGGCGACCCCGACCCGCAAACCCTGCGCCCCATCACCCTCAGCCCCGCCCTCCTGGTCGGGCTCGATGCCGCCAAACGCCGGATTTTCCTACAACAATGGCGCGCCGCTTTGCCTTGAGGGGGAAGGCACTCAGTCCGTGAGGGTGTTATAGATATCGAGGTGGGTATTCACGACCCGATCGACACCAAATCGCTCATGCGCCAGCTTTCGCGCTGCTTGTCCCATCTCGATACGGCGCGCGGGATTTTCAACAAGCTCCGAGATGGCAGAGGCCAATGCTTGTGGATCACGGACAGGGACCAAGAGCCCCGTTTCATCGGGAATAATCGCGTCCCGGCAGCCGGGGTGATCTGTTGTCACAATCGCGCGGCCGGCAGCTGCGGCCTCCAGCAGAACCTTGGGCAAACCTTCACCATAGCTGGATGGCAAAGTCACGATATTGGCGCCAGCGAACAGGTCAGGAATATCTGAACGAAAGCCGAGAAACTCGACGCATTTCTCTTCCCGCCACCTTTCCAGAACGGCCTCATCAATAGAGCCCGGGCCATCTGTTTCACCAGCCACCTGGCATCGCACTTCAACGCCGCGCTCCTTCAGAATTCTCGCGGCATCGACGAAAATATCTATGCCCTTGTCCTGCACCAGGCGGGATGCCAGAACCACTGTCGGTATACCGGCTGGTTCCGGGGTCTCTGGATATTTTGAAAGATCGACACCAGACCCCGGGATCATGACCACATCGTCAGGGGCCATGTGCACATATCCATTGATTGTGTCGAAATCCGCCGAATTCTGGAATATCGCCCGAAACTTTGGATGGACAAATGCCCGGCGATACAAAAACACCACAATCGCCCGACGCAACGCCGCCAAGCCGCCTCGCGCTGTAAATGCCGGGCCCAAACCCGTTACCGCGGCGACCACTGAAGTAACCCCGCACAGCCGCGCCGCAATGCCTCCATAAAGAACAGGCTTGATTGTAATCAAATGAACCAGCGACGGTCGAAGCTTTCGCATCAAACCAACGAGAACAGCAAGCGTATGAAGTTCCTCAAATGGATTGCCACCACGGCGGTTCAACGGAATTTCGTGATAAAACAACCCGCTTTCTTTGATCTTTTCGACTGCGGCACCAGCACGCGTTGCGACATGGACTTCATAACCGGCACCTCGGGCCGCAAGCGCAATTGGCAGACGATGTGACACAAACGTGGAAGGTTCGTTCACGACAAAGAGAAGACGATTCAAGAAACACTCTCCAACCAAGATTGAAACATCAGAACATTCCACAAGTGATATTGCCAATTGCGTTCGCCCGACAGATGTTCGCGCCATTTTCGGGAAATTGCCGAAGCGTTCAACAAACCTTGCCTGGAAAGACGCGTTTCATCCAACAAATCCCCCCCCCATTCGCGCAAGGGACCGCGTAGCCACTGACCTACGGGAGCTGAAAACCCCATCTTGGGGCGATCAAAAAGCGTATCGGGCACATAGCGGCCCAACAGGTTTTTGAGGATGACCTTTCCACGATTACCCTCCACTTTCATGGATAGCGGCAAGCTCAAGGCAAATGACAGCAGCTCAGGGCTTAAAAAGGGTGCCCGGGTTTCCAGGCTGACGCTCATTGACGCCCGATCGACTTTCGCAAGAATATCATCCGGCAGGTAATATCGCATGTCCTGGTGCATCATGTGGTCGAGAAATTCACCTGCTGCCAGTGAAACAGATTCAAGATCACGCTCGCCTGCACGCTCACCAATCACAATTTGCTCAGCGGCCCAATATCCCATCAATTGGCTATACAATTGTTGTGGGCTCGACGCTGTCACCAAGTCAGCCAACTTGTTTACCCTGTCGCCCAACAAATGCCGGTCCTGGCTTTTGCCGCGCATCTGATCAAAAGATTTCCCGGCCTGATTGATCAGGCCGACGGGCAGTGCGCCCATTCCAAAGGCGACAGCTTCCCTCAGAACAGGCGGGGCTTTGCTCAGATTATTCCAAAGATTCCGGGCCAAAACATAACGGCCATAGCCGCCAAACAACTCGTCCGCACCGTCACCGGAAAGGGCGACGGTTACATTCTCTCGCGCAACTTTCGAGACCATTATTGTTGGTATTTGCGACGGGTCCGAAAACGGCTCATCAAAAACTTGCGGCAATCCGGGGACAATATCGAGAGCATCTTTTTCGGTTACAAAAACCTCGGTGTGGTCGGTTCCCAAATGCTGGGCAACCGACATGGCAAAACCGGCTTCGTTAAACGCGGGGTTTTCAAACCCGATCGTGAATGTGCGCACAGGTTTTGTGGAATGCGCCTGCATCAACGCCGTCACCAGGCTGGAATCGACACCCCCTGACAAAAATGCCCCTAAAGGCGCATCAGATATCATTTGCTGGTTGACTGACCGGGCAAGCAGTTCCTGCAAACGATCTGTAGCTTCTTCGAGTTCCCCCTCGAACGGCGCCCTTCTGCCATATTCTGCCACCTCATCCAGCGACCAGTATCTGGTTGGCCGGAACTGGTCGAGCAGCGCCTGGGAGGCTCCCCCGGGGAGAGTCAGAAAAGAGCCGGCAGGAAGTTTTTCAATCCCCTCATAGATTGAGTACGGCGCCGGAATATAACCATGCCGGAGTTGCAGCCCCAGCGCCTTGCGATTGATGCCCCCGTTGAAACATTCGTGCGCTTTGATGGCTTTAAGTTCGGAGGCAAAAAGGAAGACGCCGTTCTGCCATCCAAAATACAATGGTTTCTCGCCAACCCGGTCTCTTGCAAGGGTCACCTCACACCGTTCCCGATCCCAGAGCGCAAACGCGAACATCCCAACCAGCTTTTCCAACGTTGCCAAGACACCCCAGCACTCAATGGCTGCGAGCAGGGTTTCCGTATCCGAATGACCGCGCCATTCCGGGTGACCGCCGGTCGCTTTAGCCAGTTCGGCGCGTATGTCGGCATGATTATAAATCTCGCCATTATAAGCGATAATATAACGCCCGCTCGGCGATATCATGGGCTGATGCCCGGCTTCTGAAAGGTCGATAACAGATAGCCGTCGATGGGCCAGTCCTATGTGCTGATCAGCATCAACCCATATCCCGGAATCATCGGGCCCACGATGGCGGACCGCCTCACTCATTACCGCAAGTTGCGTTTGTGGATCACCATCTAGCCCACTGACAGGCTCTCCAAGGAATCCCGCAAAACCACACATTCTTGCCCGCCTCTCTGGCTACCAAACTTGTTGGCAAATTGAATATTCGCTTCGGAACAGAGCCTGCCGCAAGGCGCAGGTCTCGCTCTATCTAAGCACCGAACCAAACCTCGTGAAATCCATCCGCCATACGTTGCAGGGTGAACCGTTCGGACACATATGCTCTAGAGGCAAATTTACGCTGTTCCCACAATGCCGGATCCGATTTCAGGGTCAACGCTGCGCCGATTGCTGCCGCCAGTGCTTGGCTGTCTCTTACCGGCACCACCCAACCATTATCCCCGACAATAAAAGCGGCATCGCCTATATCGGTTACAACACACGGGGTACCACACGCCATGGCCTCCGCGACAACGTTGGGAAAGGCCTCGCCATGGGATGACGATAAAACATGCAAATCAATTGCGTTCATGATTGCGGGTGTATCTGATCGGCGTCCCAACAAATGGACGGCGCTTTCCAAGTCAGCTTCACCTATCATTTTCGCAAGGGTGTCATTCTCCGGCACACACCCCTCGCCGACCAAAACGAGTTCCAGATCATGATACCTAGAGCGAACCTGGGCAAAGGCTGCCAGAAGATTTGCATGATCTTTTTGAGGGTGCCACCGCCCGACCAGGCCGACCAGCGGCACGTCCGGCGCAATGCCCAAACTCGCGCGCACGGCGCTACGGGACTGCGCGTCCGGGGCAAATTTCGTTGTATCAAAACCGTTAGGCACGACCGAAAACTTGGACTGATCATATCCATCCCGCACATGCACATCAACGGCACGCGTTGCACAGGCGATGATTTTTCGAGGTAACCAGCGAGAACTGAGAGCACCGATCTTGTTTACCAGCCGGGTGGTGAAACTGGTGTGCGCGGGATCAAAATCCGAATGCCGTATACCCCAGACGAGATTCGCACAGCCTCCAAGCCGGGCAATCAATCCCCCCAATAAATTGGCATGGTACATCCAGGTTTGAACCGCATCCGGCGCCTGATTGCGAACGATTTGATATAGCTGCCACAGCGCCCCGAAAGTCAGAACACTGCGCCGCATATTCAAACAAAATACCTGAACGCCGGCATCTTCCAATAGCGGCCCGTATTTGCCGGCCCCCATAAGTGAAACAACGATATGTTCAACATCCTCGCGCGGTGTGGTGCATAGACGAAACAACGCACCTTGCGCCCCACCATCTGCCAGATCATTGCTGATATGCAGCACTTTGCGCGCCGTCGCAGAACCCACGGGTTTTCTCATTTAGCAGCCTCGAGCCAGTAGCCACTCGGGCAATCCTTGCTCGGTGTACAAATTCCCGGCAGCGCCAAAAGGTGGTTCAGAATTCGCAATGCGGCCAGAGGACGCGCAGCAGTCGTAATGATATCCGAAATCACATGGAGGCGACCGCTCACCTCCTGAACTGAAATATTATCAAAAGCATCAAACAGCTCTTTGAGACCACCAGCCGTGAACCGGGTGAAATCGTAAGGGTCACCGTGCACCCTGTACATAAAAGGGATGGACACGAAAATCCTGCCGCCGGGCCTCAGGACCCGGAATATTTCGGCAACCGCCTCTTGAGGTGACCGCAAATGTTCGATCACCTCAATTGCGACCACGGCATCAAAAGACCCGTCCTCAAAAGGCAGGTCGTGCACATCGGCAACCAGGTCAATGTTTCCGTATTCATCACTAATGTCGGTGCGGCATACCGATTTCGCCTGGCTGAGCAGATAGCCATAAGGATCGTGCCCCGCTCCCACAACCAGCACATCACCATGCGCCTCCCTCAGACGTCGATTGATAATCCTCTCGACCAACAGCCTATGCGCGGTCGGGAAAACCTTCCTGTACAGGCTTGCAGGGTTACTCGGCATAAAGGCTCTCTATAAGCATGAAATTCAGGGCAAATTCCGCGAGGTAATACATAAGCCCTTTCCTCTAGCAGGCCTGAGCATCAGGGGCCACGCAAAGCAGAATATCTTCCGCTGTTTTCTGACCATCAAAAGACCGCCCCGATAAGGCAGGCTCTAACCTCTTACTGCCGCTGGGCTATCTTCAGCTCTCGCTTTAATTGATGGATTTGAAACGGTCTCAGCATGTTTTGAAAAAATATAACCAATAAATCCAAACAGAAAAAAACTGATGGGCGGTTGAGCTCCGCCATTCGATACAAGGGCAGCAAGGAGAATACCGAACAATGCTGCAGCGATATATCCTGCGTTGGGCCAGTACCGGCTAATCCATATTGGTTTCAACAATAGCCAGACAAACACAAGAAAATACGGCAACCCATAGAAGGGGATAAGCCGAAGTAACCAGCTCTCATAGGATAAATTTCCCGTCCCGAAATGCTGCGTCATCGCCTCTTTGAATATTTGAACAGTACCCCCCAGGTCTCCAACAACCCAGGTTAGAGGAGTGGATATGATGGCCACCACGGCATAAATTAATGCCAGCGGCTTGTAATATGCAGAATGCACACCTGTAACAAATCCATAACACCACAAAGAAACCACAGAAACCAACAACAAAACAGTATATATCAAGTATTTATATTTTCTAATATTTCCATGCATTATAGAATTTGCAATCAACATGAAAAATATTGCCGCCGCTATTGCAATAGAAGATTTTGCCATCGGGAGAAACAGCAGAGATATTATCGGCAAGGCAGCAAGAAGGCTGATGCCTTTACGCGGCATCAGTGCCAAGAACGCAAATACCGCAAAAACCCCAAAACACCCCAGGGCCAGAGGTGTATTGAAAACGCCGCTGGCGCGCGGGGAGGCATATCCCACTGCTTGGCCTTGATAAGCAGCAAGCGGCACCGGCGGCACCCAGGGCGGTCCGGGCATGTGGTCCACTTCCGGGACTAAAACCGGGGCCGAGACCTGCGCGCGCACTCTTTCAAGATTAGCGTAACCCTCAACCACTTGCGGTACCGAGAAGGTCAGGTTCACCAACGAAAAATAGACGATGCCTACCAGCAGAATTTTTTTCATCACATGGGATGGAATAAAATAGGAAATAAAAAACACGACAATCCAGACCATGCCAGGTTGCCAGGCATCCGGCACACCCAAATAGGTCTTTGTAACCACCAATCCGACAGTCCAGACGACAACCCCTGCAACAACCCAGAGTGACCGGGGCATGCCTTTGAGGAGCACAAGGGCTGCTGCCAAAACAATCCCAACGCAAAGAATAAAAAGCCAGCTACCTGACGGCAACGTCATGAACTGCACAAGATATCCATCAAATGTAAGAGGACCCGAACGTCGGGACACCACATATGTGGGCGCCAGGATAAACAGAGCGGCCAGATAAAAAGCACCGGACTTTTGCGCCAAAGCATAATAATTATGGGGTATTGGATATTTCCTCTATTCTTTCGGCCGCGCTCGCCCAGTTGAACTCGGACTTTATTTCTTGTCTTAAACTCTCCCGGTCAAAATTGCATTCGCCTGTCGCAATTTTCACAAGGGATGCAGCAAATGAATCTGCGTCGCCTGCCGGCACAAGAAAGCCGTTAATCTCATTTTTCACGATGTCCGGCACACCGCCTACAGCCGTTGCCACACACGGTGTTCCACAACTGAGAGATTCAATAAGCACATTCGGGAAATTATCGTAATGGGACGTCAAAACCGTACAATCGGCCAGGTTATAGAGCACTGCAAGTTGCGACTTTTCCTGATGCCCCAGGAATGTAACATAACCAGAAATGCCCGATCGCTTCGTAACCTCCTGCAACCTTGCCCCCTCAGGGCCGGTGCCAGCCAGAAGCAGATGTCCGACCACACCAGATTCAATCAGCTTTTTCCAGCTTTCAAGCAACAGATCGATATTCTTGATGGCAATTAGCCGACCAGAATAAAGCGCAATAAACTGATCACCCGGGATCTCCAGCTCCGCACGCGTCCGCGCGATCACATCGGCGGGGACGGCATCAAATTCGAAAACTCCTACATTTACAAAATGCAGGTTTGCCAAACCATGAACCTCCTTGATCTGACGATAGGCCGCTCCATTGGCGATTACGCCCTTTGAGCGGCTGGCAAAAAACTTGTCATAGCCATTTGCGATAGGCCCGGGCATCCGGACAAATGCGTTCTTGCGCAGAAGGTTCGTTACCAGAAATGTTAGCAGTGGCAGGGCGCAGGAGATGACCACCCATTCCTCATCCCGGCGCCGGCAGAGCCGGAGGAAAACCTGAAGCTCAAAAATTGCCTGACCCAAAACCCTCGGAACACCGCGTATGCCGCGCAGACGACGTGTAAACGCATACCGATGCATCCAGGAGGTTATGGGATAGAGCCAGGGCGACCGAATTGAATGCACACGACCAAATTGCGCCGGCGCTTCCAGACTTGGTGCGCCGAAAAGAGGCTTCAGAGAGTATAACTCCGTAGAATGCCCGGCCTGATTCAGTGAACTTGAAATATTGACATCAAAATTCTCACCGCCCCCGCGGAACATCAGCATGCCGATATTTGCAAATATAAACTTCAAAGCCTCAGATCCTTCGCCAGAACAGGGGTCACATCAAGACTGGATGCATAATCCAGAAACGCGCGAAGCAGGTCGTACTGGCTGCCAATACCGGCTTGCGGACTCAGTGAGGCGTGCTCCCAGTAATGGGTCGCCAGAACGAACGGGTGGCCCCGTTCGACACAATGCTTCAGCGCATTTTTGAGTTGTTCCAGCCGGGTATTGGGTGTCAGCGCGAAACCGCCCAACTCCCAACGAGCAGGCCAGACCAATGGCGAGGTCATGTCGTGCTTATCCAAAGCAAAACTAAGGCCTCTGCGAAGCCGGGCACTTTGATGCTTCCAGGAAAACAAAGGGCGCGTATTGGCTCTCAACCCCGGCCAGTTTAGCAGGCTCCATCCCTCACTGATCAGGATCGAGGCGACACGTGGGCTCATCGTATTGCTGGGGGGCACAAATATGTCGATATCCGTGCCGAAAACATCGTCGAGATAGGCTTTGGCCCGGCGCAACTCATCCCGAAAGTTACCCGGAAATTCCGTGAGCTCCGGTATCATGCGGTTACGCCTTATCGCGTATGTATGATGAATACCGTGCAACGCAATATCAACATGATCGCGCGATATCAGCTCCCGGATAAAGGCCACCAGATCCGTGTTCTCCGCAATCGGAAATGCATCAGTAGTATGCCAGTATTTTAAAGGAACATGACCTGCAAAGGCCCCCTTTTGCCAGGGGACGGCCGCGAAGGTAACCGGAAAACTCTGCCAGATATCACCATAAACGGACTGAAGTTCCTCCGGATCTGTAAAAAAGCACAGATCGTCGTCGCGAATTACAAATTGAGTGGTCACAGCAGGCTTTCGCAGATTTTTTCGAGTGACTTGAAACGCAATACCTTTGCGTATTGGCCACGTTCCAGTAATCGGCCGACAACGGTTTTTGTCGGAATGTATTTATCAAGCTGGGGCCAGTTCTCAACACCCGTCTCGCGGACATAACGCTCGGCATAATCGATCGTGAAGCCGGTCTTGGCTTTATGTCGAGATCTTGCAGGGAGAACCGGCGCCGCAACCCGTCGCAGTACACGCTTCTGCTCGGTCAGCGAAATCTTGAATGACAGGGGGATATTAAGCGCAAACCGTATCACATCGATATCGAGAAACGGCAAACGCATCTCCACGCCGGAGGCCATCGACATGCGGTCGGCGCGCGACAATAGCGGTACCAGGTAATGGCTCAGTTCACTCGCCAGAAATGCCTGCATGGACCGCTGTGAGCTGGAGCGGACAAACCCATAGCGCTCAGAAAGTGTGGTCATTCTGTCGCGATTGAGGATGTGCTGAACCGTGGGTTCCATACCGCCCCCCTTGTTGCCTCCTCTTGCATAGACAAGCGCCTGCAACAAGCGCGTGGGCACCCAGCCCATCCCCTTGTTCAGCAGGTCAGCGGCGTAATATTGTCGATGCTGGGGATAGCCTCCAAATAGCTCATCGGCACCTTCTCCCCCAAGAACAACCTTGAAACCTTTCGCGCGCGCCAGCCGCGCCACAAGCAAAATCCCTGTCGCATTGGTATGAACCAGCGGATATTCCCAATGCGTGACCGTCTCGTCAAAAAGCTCACAAAAAACCTTGTAGTCGATCTGGTCGACGGACATGTCCACATTCAACATCCGGCGAAGCGCTTCCGCGTCGTCAAGCTCGGAATTATCAACCGAATTTATATGTAAAAGATCATACCGCCCGTGCCGGTTCGCAAGTGCCGCGATCAGAGAGGAATCCACCCCGCCTGATGCGATAATGCCAACAGGGACGTCGGAAATAAGCCGCTTGCGGACCGACGCATCCATGAGCCCCGCGAGCTCTTCAGTACAGGCATCCAGGCCATTTGCCGCGCGGGCCCGATAAGCCTGTTCATCAATCAGGTCCGCTAAATCGAAGTATTTACTTTCCTGAAAACTAAACGTGTCCAACCGAAAGGTAAAACTGCACCCCGCCCCGAGGCTTTTAACGCCCTGGAGCATGGACTCGCCATCATAGAAACTAAAATTAAGAATATTATCAAGTATACGCGTATCGAGGGAAATATTAATCCCGAAGTGTCGAAAAGCTGTTAGCTCTGACCCGAAATAAAACCGCTTCTCAGATTTTGAAAAATGATAAAATAACGGCTTCTTTCCCAGTCTGTCCCGGGCGCCGAACAAAACCTGCTTTTGCTTGTCGAAGATCACAAAGGCGAACATGCCGTCCAGCTGTTCAAGCATTTTATCACCCTTGACGGCATAGAGCCGGGCAATCACTTCAGCTTCACTTTTTGTCCTGAAAGGGGCCGCTTTGCCGAGTTCTGCCCGCAGATCGAGATAGTTATAAATCTCGCCGTTAAAGGTTACACAAAGCCCCGTCAAAGGATCGATGAATGGTTGATTGGCCTGCGATGAAAGATCATTTATCGCCAGCCGGGTGTGCCCGAACCGCACATCACCATCAGACCAAATTCCCGTGTGATCTGGCCCCCTGTGCTCTAATGAACGCACAGCTCTCGCAAAATCGTCTTCGCCGAGCGACGCGCTGACACTTCCAATGATACCGCACATAATAGTTTATTCCTGACGGAGGGTGTTGGCGTTGCTTCTACGACGGTATTTCACATTTTACATATTGATGTTTTCCCGACATCGTTTTTTCTATTTCGTCAACGATCTGCCAATCAACCTTGATGTCATCGCGTAGTGCCTTTTTCATTTTCGACTCTATGGCGCGCATGGTCTCCAGCGTCACGCTGGCGCCAGACCTCGGCACATATTTTACCGTGTAGAGGTCATAATCTTTCTGCAACACCTGAAAACTTAGAATCTCATCTATGTAGAAAAACAGTGTAATAACATATTGCGCATGCACCCTGGAGTCAGGACTCGTGATAAAATAATCAAATACCCTGCCACTTAAATTATGCAATACAGGCAGATTGTTATCAGAGTAAGTAATATTGTCCGCCTGATCCATTATTTTATATCGAATAAGCGGCATTATATGATTGTGTAGGTTCGTGACTAATATCTCGCCATCAACCACCTCAACAATATTGTTGAACGCCATGATAACGCGACCGTCGACACCAGGCACCTCACCGGCGATAGCGCTATTTTCGCGTGACCCGTAAAAATCATAAACAGGTGCACCAAAAGCGCGCTCGATAATTGCGCGTTGCTCCGGGTAAACCATAGCCGTGCGCGTATTGACCAATTTGGGCTGGTGGACGCTCAGCCCTTCTTTCTCAACAAAGCAGGCCAGATCGAATATTGAGTTTGCATACCCTTTCAGGATTTCCGGCTTGAATGCATTCATCTTCCGAACAGTATCGGCCATTTCAGCCTCACCGAATCGAAAGGCATTTACGAAAGCCATATTGCCCAGCTTGTTCTTCAAACGGGATTTCAAAGAGCGGGTATTTTTCTCAAAATCCTCTACCGAACCCCAAATGTCCATTTTGCGGGATTTCGACCAATCGCAGCCGAGCATGTCACGAAAATAATAATGCATGCTCGCCCCAACCCAGCGTTGGTACTCTGCATCCTGCAAGAGGCGAACTGGCTCCCCCGTCGAGCCACCTGAACTGTTTTCCCAATAAGTGTAGGACTGGGCATTGCGCGATTTCAGCGCGCCGTTCGCCGACCGAATGATTTCTTTCGTCATGATCGGCAGCCGGGCAATGTCCTTTATGCCGACGACCTCTATGTCACGGTAGAATGGCACCGTATCCTTGGCGTGCCTCAGAATGCGATTGAAATGATGCGCGGCCAACTCTTCAAACTGGTGTTCGTTTGCCTTTATCTCGCGATAAGCCGCCATCACTCCCGGATTATTGAGACGCCATAGCCATGCTGAAAATTGACGGTTCATAATGAAGCTCTCATACGGTCCGCTGGCGCACCAGGATTGAAACTCAGATTTTTTTCAGCTCAGCAACAAGCGCGCTGATGATATTCTTGCTCTTGTAAACTGCGGCGGTGTCATATGCTGCCTGCGAAAGACGGGCATAGTCCTCTGGCGTTACATTCAGAAAACGCTCAATTCCCTCCGCAACGCTTGCAACGGTCGGGCGCACGACAAAACCATTCCCGCCATCATCAGCCAGGTCAGCGAGATTATCGAGGTCAGTGGTGATAATCGGCAAGGACGCCGCCATTGCCTCAACCCAAACGCGACCAAAGGTTTCCATTTCGCCCGCCGAGGGCAATATAAAACAGTGAGACTGGCGATAGAGCGCCGCCAGTTCGTCAAAATCAACATGGCCGAGAAAACGTACTTTTGTAAGCTCCAGCTTCGCCGCCAGCGCTTTCCATTCCACCAATGCGGCACCTTCCCCCGCGTACCAGAATTCTGCGACCTCACGCCGATGTTTTTTTGCCAGCATTGCCAGAGCTTCAAGGACCAGTCCCACGCCTTTTTCGGGAGAGGCTCGTCCGGCAGAAAAAAGTACGGGAACTTCTGGCAACGTCCGTGAAGTGTCGGCGGGTGCAGCAAAAAAACTGGCTGGAATGGGGCGGCCGAGCGCCCGGATTTTATCAACAATGTCCGGGCGTTTCGAGGCCAGCTTGCGCTTGGTGGTATTTGACACAAACAGAAGCGAAAGAGAACGATAACCGCGCGCAATCAACCAGGCGTGAAGCTTGCCTTTCAAGTGGGTATTTGCACGCGTGAGGATCGATCCGCTGTTCACCCCGATAATCGGGATCTTCCGGCTGACAGGAAACGGATACATGCCGATGGCGCGAACGGGCCCTTCGTCCAACAAAAGAATATAATCGGGCTTATACGCTTTAGCGCGCGCGATCATCAGCCGCACGGTTCTGAAATGGCCAATCAGATCGGTCGGCGAGAATGGATGATCGCGTTGCTCGGCACCCCTGTCCCCGGTTATGCCCGCAGGTCGCCCCAGGACATTGACCTCGACCTCAACGCCGGCTTCCCGCAACCCCTCCACGACCAGCCCGTTTGAAACCTGCATTCCCCCAAGTTCCGGCGGAAAGAATTGGGTGATCACGAGAATTTTCATATCTAAACCAAACTTGCAGTGTGCGTTGAACAGCGTCCGAACCTAGTGCGAGGCGTCCATGACGCCTAAACTCTTTCGAGCTCTGCAACGATAGCGTCGCGAATGGTGTTGACATTTTTATCTGACAATATCGAGTCGGGATCCAGCATAGGCTCGATGAACCGGCAATTTACGGCACGAGTCATGATTGCGCCGATATAGCGGCGCAATTCTGTCTCATCGTGTTGATAGTCATTAAGAGCATGACGGATGATATCGGCCCAGCCAGTGGGGGCAACGTCGCCAGCCTGAATCGTCAGAGGGCATTGATTATAAATGGTCGCGCCCAGCGTGATCACGGGTTTCTTGAGCACCAAAGCTTCCCAGCCCGCAGTGCCGGTGATTGTAAACACCAGGTCGGCATTTTTGATCACCGAAAAATTATTGGTGAACGGTTCGATCAACTCGACATTGAATATTTGCTTGATGCTTTCGTAATAGGACTTCGGGCGCCGGCCCAACATCTGCGGATGCTCCTTCACGACGAGCTTCATGTTCGCCGGAAGCGATTTCGATATATTTTCAACGACGGAAATCTGGTTCAAATAGAACGGAGCGAGCGTCATGGTGCTCCCCTCCGGTTGCAAATGCAGAGGGAAATATACGTACTTCACATCCGGAGAAAACGTCGCCCAGCCGCGCCATCTTTTCATATACTGGCGGTTTATTTTAGGTTTGAGTTCTCGCCATGCTTTTACGAATGGGTTTAATTTGGTGTGGTCTTTTGCGTAGACCTTCGAAATCCAGTATCTGTAGCTATAGCGAAATATTCGCCTGGCTTGCCCCCAGTCAAAGTCAGCAATCTTGCTAAGCGTGACTTCATAGCTTGGGCGCTCCGGCGCTGTACGGAATCGGGTGAGATAATCATCTATTTTAGCGATCAGTTCAGGCGCCGGCTCACCCTGATTTGTCATGGCATCTTCAAGCCAATCGATATCATCAAGAGCAGAATATCCTGGGACATGCAGGTCATCAATCCGCGTATTGACCAGCCGCATGATCGGGATTCCCATCCGGCGCGCAACATAATGGCCCACCAAATGCGGCATTGAAGCATAGGCAGACGTCAAAATAAAATCCGGTTTCGAGGTTGCATACAAGCCTTCATAGAAATCGAAGGCCGCAATCAATCGGCGGCAGCTAGCGGCGTAATCTGACTTGATCCAGTTTCGGTCAGCCCAGACGAACCTGTTAAGACTGGGAAGCCTATAGGTCTCCTCCAGTTCAGCGAGCCGCTCCCAGTTCACCGGCGCATCCTCCGGCAGATTTTCAAGCGCATCCTGCAACAACCACCGCTGAGAGAACACCTGCTCTTCGTGACTGTCCAGTTCCTGCCAAAAATTGCGGCCGACCACGAGCGCATGCGCGTCCGATATTATCTTGTCCGCCTTTAGGCTCCGCGCAATCCGATCCCACATCAACGTGAAATCCCAATCGCATATGAACAATATACGCAATATTCCAGCCTTTTTATTTCGAGTCTTGGTGTGCAGGACGCCGGTCAAACCGGACGAACACGATGCATCAATACGAAGCCGATGTCTAAACGGGTTCTACGATTTTACCGCAACAAAATGCCACCAGGCAATCTTGTTACCCGGACCCGGGACAAACGTCTCCAGGGTTTTGTGTTCGAGCCGAACAATCTCAAATCCGGCATCGCCAAGCAAACCCTCAAGGTGTGGCCGATCAAAGAAATGAATATTTCCCAGCCCGCACAAATGACTGTCAGCCGGGAGGTTTGTTCTTGTATGGCTATCGACCTGATCGCCTCGCCCGGAGTCAGCGTGCTCTGAAGAGAACCAGTCGATTCCTATGAATTTGCCCCCCGTGCGCAGCTTATCGGCAGCCAGCCGCAAGCCATGAGAAATTGAAGACGTCGTATTGTGTATCAACGAGGCGCGGTCGACAATGACATCAAACTCTTGCGCAAACGGCAGGCTTTTCGTGAAATCACCTTCAATTATGGTTTCCTGCAACTGCGGAAATTTTTCATGCAGCATTTTCACGATCGTGCCGCTGCCCTCAACAGAGTGGTAGTTAAAGCCCATATCGAGAAAAAGCGGTATGTTCGCGCCCGCGCCGCAGCCCAGTTCCAGCACTTCATTGCCTTCATTTCGCGGATGCGCGTACCGGTGAATATATGTGACCAGATCGGTCCAGGGCCAAATGCTCATTTGCGTATTGGCTTGGTACCGCTCTTCCCATTCTTTGGAAAAATTCATTCTGCCTCCGAGTGCATCTGAGGTGCCAATCAACCTCTAAATTTTAAACCCGCTCTCACGGGTGACCTACAAAACTTATTCAAAGAAACGCGTGCCAGTTTGGTTCTGATCATCCACCCGTGAGGACCTATGCCGCAACATTGGTTATAATTCCGGCTTTTCGTAGGCTGTCGAAGCTGCCTTTTCGGGTCAGATTGAAGGAGTCGGGCACAACGTAATCGGGTCCAAACTCTGTACCAACTCTTTCCATAAACTCAGCAACAATATCGCCATAACCAGGCCGCGGAAGTCGGTATGTTGACGGAACGAGAAACGATTTCGCCTTTTTGTAATGATCTCCGACCATTCCAGCCTGGCGCATTTCCTCAAACACTCTGGCCTGGTCAATATCCGGGGTCTGCCATTGTTCCGAATCGCGTTTAACAGGCTGCTCCGCACAAATCACGCCATAGCCCTCATCATCAAGGCAGCCGCTATAGTTACAGAAATTAGTGATGCGGGTCGTGACGTGCTCCAGATCGTAATTATAGAGGTAATATGATTCATGCATGTCTTTCGCAGGCACGAGAAACATATGGAAAATCTCCGGAAGATTTATGAGATTCTCGCTGATTGATGATTCCTCGAAGATCAGCTTTTCAGCCTCGGCAACGTGGCATCCGAATAATATCGATTCAAAGTTCAGCGCCCCTCCGTTTGACAGGTGTGCCGCCTTGGCATTTTTGTCAATTTTTTCAATCGACGTTTCAACCATCAGCGCAACACCTATCCGGGTCAGCGCCTCCACCATGGCAATTCTTACGGCATCGAGGTTTTTGCCTTTAGGGTACAGATTATAAACCGATTGCCCCGCCGTTACCTTCTGGGCGGCAAGAATCCTGTCGAGAAAATCCGACTTTTTCAGCTCTTTCGATATGGCATCCTCAAACAACAGTTTCCGGCCAAGAAAAGGGACAACAGATGCCACTTCCGGTGCGAGTTCAGAAGCGTCATGGAGCAGCAGCTTGCGGCACATTTCATTTTGAATCGGGCTGATATATGTGCCGCCGTCCTTCGCTAATAATTGTGAGAAGTCTTCAGCGACACCAACCTCTTCTCGGTTCCGCTCAATCAAGTCAAAGAACACATCCTTGACGAATTGTTCTCCATAGGTCCGCCAGTCCGGGATGGCAAATTCCTCAGTTCTGGTATTGTTTATATAGCCACAATAGGAGAAACCGATGTCCTCCAGCACACCTTCACCGACCATTTCTTCGATAAAGGCCCGATCTGACGCGTCGAAATTATCGAGGAACTGAGGCCCTTTATCGACCCAAAACCCCTCCCAAGGTATGGGTGACATGAACCCCCCCACCTGTTTTGCTGACTCAATAAGACAGACAGAATGGCCTTTCTGGGCGAGCGCATAAGCGCCAATCATCGACCTAAAGCCGCCACCCAGAACAATCCAGTCGTAATGCGTTGTCATATGGCTTCAACCTTCATTTCCAGCATTTCAAAAAAGGGTACCAACCGCCGCCATGGAGGGGGCGTTAAAAATGTAATCAATGGCCGAGAGATTGGGGATAAATTCACCGTGCTGCTGTGGATATTCGGGTGTGGTGAAATCCTGAAAAGACACATCGATACGGGCCGCCGAGAAATCATCAAGCGCAAGATAGTCCCGCCCCAGACTGCCCGAGAGATATGTCGTGGCACCGAGCTGTTTGCAGATATCAAGAACAAGGTCAGATTTGCGTGAATCGACCGCGAGTTCACTAGCCCGGACGATCCGGGTTTCAAGACCAAAAACCTCAACCAGATGTGCAAGCTGCCGCCAGCAGAGCGCGGCGATTCCATCAGTCGTCTCGGTAATGGTGGGCGCCAAAATCGGCATATAGGCACCGAAATTTGGGGCTTTCCGATAGGCTTGCTCGATCGAACGCAAGTGTTTGACTTGCCAGTTTTTTTGCTGGTCAATCTCTATATCGAGCAGGGATTTATCGATATGCCCCTTTTGCTTGACCGGCACAGTCAGCCATACCGGGCCATTGGCGGTCTTGATGCGATTGCGATTGGTGAAGCTGTTTTTTTCAAACTGAACCGTATCAAGGAACACAAACACATCGCTCGATGCGATACGATCCAGATAGCCAAGCCAGGGCAAATATGCGGGCTGATGGATACTGACAATCATGAGGACTTAGCGCTTTGGTTGTCGTCCCGGTCAACGAGAAATTCGATTTCAAGTTGCGACGGCAGCACCGCTGGAATGTCCGGCGTCACCTGCACCGTATATCTCTGACCTTGGTAGACAAAAAAAGCAGGGTGTTGCGGTTCGCAGGCGCGCAAATGCGGGATCACGTCCACAAAGGCCGCGTTCAGATCAATCTCATTGTCCTGCGGCCGGCGGCGCGGATTATAGCTTCCCTCAGCGGCCTGTTTCCGGCCCTTTGGAGCCCCACCGCCAAACCGGTCCAGAATACGGGCGGAAAGCAAAACGGATATCTCGTCATCAAAGCGGCGCAAGTCAGCCGCGACATAGTGTGGCAAAACAGGCAGCCGGGCTTTGACCACGATGTCGCCCTCATCCACCTTTGCGCCCATTTTGATGCCGGAAACCGTGTAGTAAGGGGCACCATAAGCAAGCGTGTGATAAATAGGTGCCCACCCGCGCCCGTCTGGCAGATCCGAGCTGTGAAAGATGACAACATTATCGCAGGCGGCATCGGTGTGGATCACGCGACGCAAATTCCAAAGCACGACCAGGTCATAGTCGGCCGGTGTTTGTGGAAACGCATTAAGAACGGAAACCGCAACATCCGGCAAATATTTGCGGATATGATCGGCGAACGTAAATTCGCTCAGATCATTCACAACAAAAGCGACTGTTCTGGTCACAGGCCAAATGGCTCCTGGCTATTGAAATCGCGTGGTGCCGGACGCCCTATGAGATAAGACATCATGCTCGGCGGCCACCCCTCTCCACCCGACACACGCCGGGTCGTGACGTCGTCCGCTTCGATGATTTTACCCTTGGGCACCGGGTGTGTCGCCACCAGAACCCGCTGGAACTCTCTCTTGTTCTGTAATTCGACTGCCGTCGGGGAAACATCACCTGTGCCGAGCATTTGGTGGGCTTTACGCACATCCTTGATCCAGCTGGCCGCGCCTGCCGGGTCTTCAGAAAACCAGTGGTCGGGACCTGCCAAATCATGGGACAGGGTAAAATGCTTTTCAAAAATATGCCCGCCCAGGGCCACAGACATTGCGGCGGCAACATTGCCTTGCGTGTGGTCCGAAAAGCCCACAACAATATTCGGGAAAGCGCTGAGCAGCGTGCGCGTGCGTAAAATGTTGACACTCTCGGGCGGGGATGGGTACTCGGACGTGCAAACCAGCAAGGCAACAGGCTTGCCATCCAGCGCGCCTGTTGTCTTGAGAGCGGCAAAAACCTCGCCAAGATCAGACATGCCGCAGGACAGGATAATCGGCAAACCCGTTTCGCAATACCGCTCAAGTAGCGGCAGGTTCGTAAAGTCGTCCGATCCCACTTTGAGCGCCGGCACGCCTATCTCAACGAGCAATTCCATATCCGACACGTTCTGCGGAGACGACATGAATGTGATGCCGGTCGCATCGCAGAAAGACTTGATCTCGAACCATTCCGCGCGGGAGAATTCATACCGGCGGAACATCTCGAGCATGGATTCCGTGATCTCTTTGCCCTGGGACCGATAGGTAAACATCTGTTTGGGGTCGGCGACAAACTCATCCGCCTTGAACGTCTGAAACTTGATGGCGTCTGCGCCTGCTTCTTTGGCAACGGCGATCATTTCTTTCGCTTTTTCAAGCTCGCCATTGTGATTGATCCCGGCTTCAAGAATGATGAAGGGCGGATGTCCGGCGCCGATCTCGCGCTCACCAATTCTGAAGGCCATTTATTCTTTCTCCAAACGTCGTCATGGGGCTGTAAGAACCTGCTGGCAGCCTAACGTTGTCTGTCGTTGCTTTTCTGGTTTTCTATAACATCGACAACCCGCGCCGCGCCATCGCCGCGGCAGATTTCTGCAGCTTTTGTGCCCATTTCCAACAGTTGAGGGACGCTTAGGTCGTTGAGACGCGCTGTCACCGTCTCACAACGCAGCGCAGCCAGCTCTCCAAGCGAGATCACGGCGCCTTGCATATCGAGCGTTGCAACAATCGGCGCTTGGTTTTCAGCCAACACAACGGCAAGGCTGGGTACACCAAGGGCGCATTTTTCCCAGCTGATGCTGCCGCCGCCGGTGATGGCAATATCGGCCTCACAGAGTAGCCGGGACATCTCGTCCGTTTGAACATGCAGTTGCCAACCGGGACGCATGATCAACATATCTTCAAGCTGCTTGATATTGCTGCAGGCCTGTCCCACGACCACAACCACTTTGCGCCATTTCCGGATTGTGTCGCCGGCCGCCCTTATCATGAGGGCGGTTTCCTCGAAAACATCGCCGCCACCCAAAAAGATAAGCAGACTGTCGCAATCGCCGTTCGCCCGACGGCGCAAGCTGCCCTGCCGCATTGCCGCAAATTCAGGCCGCAAAAGCGCGAACCCGGGACCCAGCAACAAGGCGCATTCCCTGGGAACGTGCGACACATATTGTGCTGCGTGATCAGGAATCAAATTCTGGTCAAGCAGGATATCTGCATCGATATCCTGCCCGGGCAGGTCGTTGATCACCAGAAGACGGCAACCCGCCCCCCGTATTGCCCTGTGCCAGGACACGCCCAAAGCATAGTGGTCAACAATAAGCCAATCTGCGGGATGCTTATGGACAAACGCCTCGCACCACACAATGTCCATCTCTTGTGTCCAGGTGCAGTTAGCATCGACAGGCATGTCAATGACATCAAAGCCAGCCGCCCGAAGTAGATCCGACATATTACCGGGCAAGCTCCGGCAAAGGAATGTCACCGCATGCCCGCGTCGGACAAGTTCGCCCGCCAGTGCCTGACAGCGCACAACATGCCCCGCCCCGATTTCACCCGAAGCATCTGCGCGGATGTGAAACCTCATCCGGTACGGCGCCCAAGCACGAATGCTTCGGCGGCATCACAGCCGATTGACGCGCCACGCCACGCCGCAAGAGACTCTATTCCCTTCAGGGATCTTGGGTGTGGCCAGTCCCTCAGTTCCTCTTCATATGCCGACATCGCCTGCAATTTCTGCTCAAGGAACGGAGAGATGTCTTCAAACCAGTTCGGCGCGAATGTTCGGCCAAAATCCGGCGTTTGCCATTCCGTGCTGGATCCAACTTCAAAAAACAGCAGGGTTTTGACGCAAAGCCGGTTTTGCGGTCGGCACGCTGTCACCACAGCCTGATTGATGCGTTGATGATCAATATTCAGATCATTCCCATAGTGTGTCAGGATCAATTCGGGTTTTACCGCAGCGATCCGGCTCTCGACCGACTGTGCAATGGACAATAACGCGATTGTATCCATCCGGTTGTCGGGATAATCCTCAAACTCGACGCCGGATGCACCCAGTATGGAACATGCCTTTCCAGCCGCTGCGCGCCGCCGCTCGAGGGCCGCATTGTCGGCAACGGACTGCTCCTGCCGCGCGGTCACTCCATCGGCCAAAAACAGTACGTGAACATCGGTCCCGCCAGCAGCAAGTTTAGCCATGGTGCCGCCACACCCGAGAACCTCGTCGTCGGGATGCGCGGCAATTATAAGCGCTCGATCTACCATTTTCCCCACTTCCTGTGCTGACCTCAAATACGCGCCCCAACCTGGAAAAACCACGGCATGGTCAAGATGAAGCTTGTGTTTAGGAGGCCTGTTTTTCCTTGGCCACGGCAAAGAGCATTTCTGCGTATTCCCAGTCTTCCGGGTTATCGATATCCTGCAAACGCCAGCGCGGGATCATAACTACAGTTGATCTGGGACCGAATATGGGCTGATCACTCAGCCAGGCATCCCTCGTTCCCCAATAGAACTGTCCGGCATCGTGCAATGCAACGGGCAGGTCCTGCGACCGCGATTCATAGTTTTCCGGGAAAAACATGTTCACGCCATGGGTCTCATCAATAAAAAACGAGCGAAAGATCGGACAGGACACACCCCCTGCAGAGAACACAAAATGCCAGTCGGACTCCTGCAGTTTGAGCAAGCCCTCTTTCAGATCGGCGTCGGTGATAAACGGCGCGGTCGCATACATGCAGCACACCAGATCAGGCACTTGCCCTTCGTTCTCAAGCCAGCGGATCGCATGGGCGACAACTTCCGCAGTCCCCGCATGGTCGTCGGAAAGTTCGGCGGGGCGCAAAAATGGTGTCTCTGCACCGCACGTGCGCGCAACCGCTGCGATTTCTTCATCATCAGTGGACACAATGATCCGGTCAAATACGCCACTCTTTAGCGCCGCCTCGATCGTATAGGCGATCATCGGGCGTCCGAGGAAAGGCTTTATATTCTTTCGCGGAATGCGCTTGCTGCCACCGCGTGCAGGAATAACGGCGACCTTCATTGCAACAGATCCCGCAACGTTTTGATCACATCAGAGCACTGCGCGTCACTCAGACTGGCGAACATGGGAAGAGAGATCGCAGACTTATAATAATCCTCGCTTTGCGGAAAATCACCCCAGGCAAAGCCAAGCTTTTGAAAGTCCGGCTGCGTGTGTACGGGGATGTAATGCACATTCACCAGTATTCCGGCGGCCCGCATGCCCTCAAACACGCGTCGCCGGTCGGCAACCTGAATGGGATAGAGGTGCAGCGAGGAACGCACATTGCCCGGATAGGATGGCCGGGTAACCGGCAGATCGGCAAAGGCAGCATCATATTGCGCAAGGATCTCATGCCGTCTTGTTATCCAGGCCTCGATATTTTGTAACTGGGACAGGCCAAGTGCTGCCTGCAGGTCGGTCAGCCGGTAATTATACCCCAGCATCTGTTGCTCATAATACCACGCCCCTTGCGTCACATCCTCAAGCTCAGAAGGTTCGCGGGTAATCCCGTGAGAACGGTATAACTGCAGGCGCCGCGCGAGATCAGGTGACCGGGTGGTCGCCATTCCACCCTCACCGGAGGTGATAATCTTGACGGGATGAAAACTGAAAACGGCAATATCGCTGAATTGGCAATCGCCAATCCGGCTATCCTCATAGCACGATCCTATTGCGTGCGAGGCATCCTCAATAATCTTAAAACCGTATTGTTCACTCAGGGTGTGTATGCGCGCCATGTCGCATGGCGTACCGGCGAAGTGCACGGGGATGACCACTTTAGGCAAGGTGCCGGCCTTCTCAGCTTCCTTGAGTTTCTCAGCCAGTTTTTCCGGACACATATTATACGTTTTGGGATCAACATCGACAAAATCGACCGACGCCCCGCAATAGCGGGCGCAATTGGCGCTTGCCACAAATGTATTGGGGCTTGTCCAAACAAAGTCACCCCGACCAACGTCCAATGCAAGACAGGCAATATGAAGTGCGGCGGTAGCGTTGCTGACCGCAATCGCGTGCGCCACGCCACAATATTGCGCTATCGCCTGCTCAAACGCCGGTATGGCAGGCCCCTGGGTCAGAAAGTCAGATCGGAGCACATCGACAACAGCCTCGATATCCTGCTCAGAAATGAATTGCCGACCGTATGGGATCATTGCGCAGCCCCTAAAGCTCCGGTCTCTACCACATGCGTGTCAATCAGCTCACGCAAACTCTCGACACTGAGGAAATCCGGGTTATCTCCGGAATTATAAGTAAAGCCGACAGGCACCGGCTTCACACCCTCCTGCTTCATATACGTCGCGCGCAACCGCTCGTCTCCGGAAGGCAGTATGGCGAAATACCGGCCGAGATCCAAAGTGTTCATGCTATCGCTTTCGGTGATCATTTCCTCGTGGACTTTTTCACCGGGCCGTATGCCAACAAGTTTATGCTCACATTCAGGCCCAATAGCCTCGGCCAGATCAGTTATCCGGTATGACGGTATCTTTGGGACAAAAATCTCGCCACCCAAGGCCTGTTCAAGCGCCCAGATCACCATTTCAACACCGTCCTGAAGAGAGATATTGAACCGGGTCATGTTCTCGTCGGTTATCGGCAATGTCCCTGTTTTGCGCATATCCTGAAAAAACGGGATCACCGAACCGCGGCTTCCCATAACATTGCCATAGCGCACAATGCTGAAGCGGATATCGCGATCGCCCCGGATGTTGTTGGCAGCCACGACCAGCTTGTCTGAGCACAACTTGGTGGCGCCATATAGGTTGATCGGTGCCGCAGCCTTGTCTGTCGATAGTGCGACAACGCGCTTCACATTGGTATCAAGACAGGCCTCGATCAGATTCTGTGTCCCAAGCACATTGGTCTTGATGCATTCGAACGGATTATATTCGGCCGCGGGAACCTGCTTTAGCGCGGCAGCATGAACAACATAATCGATCCCCTCGAGAGCGCGGCGCAGGCGCCGTTCGTCCCGGATGTCACCGATAAAATAACGAATGCCCGGAAACTCCTTGTCGTTAAAGACAAGCGACATCTCATATTGTTTTAGTTCATCGCGACTGAATATTACCAACCGTTGGATATCAGGATATTGCTTTAAAACCTGACGTACAAAAGCTTTACCAAAAGAGCCGGTTCCACCGGTCACCAATATAGATTTCTTGTTCAACACGGCAGCGAATTCTCCGGCAGGATTTATTTTGGGGCGACGGATGTGAGCACCTGATCAGGGGTTCCTTTACGCACAATCCGTCCTTTTTCCAGAAGCACAATCATTTCACAATGCTCGACAGTAGAATAACGGTGGGCAACAATGATGACGGTCTTGTCCCGAAGCTTTCTGACGGCGTCCATGACCTCCGCCTCCATTCTAACATCAAGAGCACTTGTCGCTTCGTCCAGCACGAGTATGGAGGGATCATGATACAACGCGCGCGCGATGCCAATTCTTTGCCTTTGTCCACCTGAAAGGCGCACGCCCCGTTCGCCGACGATTGTTTCTTTTCCCGCCGGCAACGAAGCAACAAAACTCTGCAGTTGAGCCGCTTTTATTGCCTTGTCGACGAGAGCCTCGTCTATGTCATTGGCTTCCAGCCCAAACGCAATATTACGCCGCAAGGTATCATCTGTGAGGAAAATATGTTGCGGCACATATCCAATCTGTCGCTGCCAGTTATGGATGTCGTCGCGCAACTCTCGTCCATCGACATGGACATGGCCCTGATATTCCGGAAGCAGCCCCATTATCAGGTCAATCAGCGTACTTTTTCCAGCGCCGCTTTCGCCAACAATCCCCAATGACGCGCCAGCGGGAATCCGGAGATTAATGTCCGTCAACACGGTGTCGTCAGTCTGCGGATAGCTATAGGCGACATCTTGCAGATCGAGGGAACCGCTGAAAGGTATGCCGCCCGTGTCGGCCTGGCGCTTTCCGCGTATTTCTTCCCCACGCAATTCAGCCCGTAATACGTCAACGACCGGCAGGGCAAAACGCAGGCTTTGCATCGCATTGATCATCCGGTTGATGGAGGGCATGATGCGGAAAGCTGCCGCCGCGAAAAGGCCGAGAGTTGGCACGAAGTTATCGATAGGTTTGCCTTGCAGAACCATCGATATGACGAGCGCCGCCAGACCCAGAATGGCCAGAAGCTCAATCCACAGTTTGGGAAGCGCCAACAGGGTTGCCTGTCGCATTCCCATGGCCGAACTGCCTCGGTTGTGAAAATCATACTGGTTTATAAAGTCACGCTCCCGCCCCATCAGCTTGACTTCTTTGACGCCGCCAAGCCCCTGTTGCAGCATCTGGAGCCTTTTGCCTTCATGCATTTGTCGCGCAGTCCCCCACCGCGTCAAATGCAACCGGGTCGCCAAAAGAAACAGGCCACCTGCAATGCCGAAGGTTGTGATGACCACAATCGCACCTATCGGCTCCACAACCATCAAAAGCACGCCCAGCCCGGTCGCCACAAGCAACTCAGCCGTCAGCAACATGCTCGGTGCCATTGCACCGTTTGTAAACTGGTCGGTTTCGCTGACGACATTCCGTATAAGTTCCGCAGAATTGCGCCGGAGATGAAACTCATATTTCTCAGAAAGATATTTCTCGAACAGTCGACGCGAAATATCGGCTCGTACATCGAAAGAAAAACTCGCTTGCCGCCAGGCCAAAAACGCCAGGAACACGGTCTTTAAAGCATAAACGCCAACCAGCCCGATCATTGCCACCAAGATCAACTGATTTTTATCCTGCAAACCCAGAAGGTCGCTAAGCCAAACAGCGGCGGACGAACCCTGTGTGGCTGAATTGACGGTGAACATGGAGATCACCGGGATCACCAGACCAACACTCAATGTTTCAAAAAGCATGCCGATCAGCATCAGAAGGAACAGCACAAGCATCCGCCACCGGAACGGCGGGCTGAGCAATTGAATAACGTTCCTTATTGTGTACATGGACTGAGGTTTTCTCCGGCTGCATCAATCAATGCAGCCTTTTTTGTATTGCGCTTATCCTGTCGGCAGTCTGGCGCCGGAATCAAATAAAGGCCTCTGACCTACAACCGCAGATCAGTCTCTTCAGGTTCGAAAATGGATTTGAGATCGTAGACGATACAGTTCTTTGTGCCGAGACTTCTTATCCGGGCCGCCCCCATCTCCCGAAACTCATCATGCGCCACTGCCACGATTATAGCACTGTAGGTGTTCTCGTCCGGCCGCTTCACAATGGATAGAGCGTGTTCAGCTTCTGCTTCTTTCGCATCCACCCATGGATCATAGATGTCGACGCCACAATTATACTCTTGCAGTTCACGGGCGATATCAACAACGCGCGTGTTCCGCAGATCGGGGCAATTCTCCTTGAAGGTCAGCCCCATTATCAGAACCCGCGCGCCCTCCACATGTACCCGCTTTTTCATCATGGCCTTGATGAGCTGGGACGCGACATAGGCGCCCATACTGTCGTTCAACCGACGCCCGGCCAAAATGATGTGCGGATGATAGCCAATAGCCTCGGCCTTATACGTCAGATAGTAGGGGTCCACACCGATACAGTGTCCCCCGACAAGCCCGGGGCGAAACGGCAAAAAGTTCCACTTGCTGCCTGCAGCCTTCAGCACCGCGCTCGTATCAATGTCCAGCTTGTTAAAGATAATGGCCAGTTCGTTTATCAAGGCAATGTTCAGGTCACGTTGCGTGTTTTCAATGACTTTCGCCGCTTCTGCCACCCTGATAGACGCCGCCCGATGCGTCCCCGCGGTAATGATGCTGCGATAAAGATCGTCAACAAAAACGCTGGCTGCTGCGTTCGAGCCGGATGTGACTTTGGTAATCGTCGTCAGCCGATGAGCCTTGTCGCCCGGATTGATCCGCTCGGGTGAATATCCTACGAAAAAATCAACGTTGAACTTAAGTCCCGACTTCGCTTCAAGCAACGGAACACATTCTTCCTCTGTGCATCCCGGATAAACGGTCGACTCATAGATCACAACATCCCCCGCCTTTAAGGCGCCGGCCACGGTCTCGGTAGCCGCCAAAAGAGGTCGAAGATCAGGACGCTTGGCCTGATCTATGGGGGTTGGAACCGTAACAATAAAGCAGCTGCAATCCCGCAAATCCTTGACGTCACTCGTCAACGCCAGCCCCGAAGCCGACTTGAGCTCTTCCGCCTCTACTTCACGGGTATGATCATTTCCCTGAATCAGCTCGTTGATCCGGTGAGCATCAATATCGAACCCCACCACAGACCGCACTTTGCCAAATTCGACAGCCAATGGCAGACCGACATAACCCAGCCCAATCACCGCCAGTTTGGCTTCACTGCTTTTTATCATAGAGTGGAACTTTCACATTGCGTAGCTCTGGTGTGCTTACTTCGCAATGACCTGCTCGCGCAACTTTTAAGCGGACGTTCCCCAATTGGCTGGGCGACTTTCAAACGCGTTATGCACATATTCCGCCCCCAAAAAGCCGTTCTGAACCCATGCCATGCGTTTGAGCTGTGGCTTTAGCTGATAACTGCCGCTTTCCACGCCGCACCCCCCACATCCGCTTTACACCCCCCGCCATATCGGCAAAACTCCGGGCGTAATTTCAGGCTCAGGTAGTTGTTTTCATGTCTCTTTCGTCCGATGCCATCCCGCTTGATGGTGGATTGTCGCTCAGCGTCACAGCCGACCCTGCCGAGGGTGATCTGGCGATTGTCCGGGGTGGGCTGGCAGCTTTTAATGATGCGGTCTTTCCGCCTGCCGGCCGAAAGGATCTGGCGGTTTTTGTGCGCGGCGCGGCAGGAGAGGTCAAAGGCGGGCTTTATGGGTATACCGGCTGGGGCTGGCTTTATGTCCAGTGGCTCTGGCTCGATGAAAGCCTGCGCGGCCAAGGGCTGGCGGGCAAATTGCTCGTTGCCGCCGAGGTGGAAGCGCTGGCGCGCGGATGTCATGGTGCGCTGATTGATACATTCAGCCCCACGGCCCGCCGCACCTATGAACATGCCGGCTATCAGGCTTTCGGCGAACTGCCCGATTTCCCCAAGGGCCACACCCGCACCTATTTGCAAAAACGGCTGGATGCAGCATGAGCGAGCGTCATTCCCTTTCCGGTTTCCTCTTGGGTGCCGGCGGCATCGCCACGATTTGCGCCATGGATGTGGTGGCCAAGAATCTCGGCGCCAGCCTGCCCACACTGCAGATTGTTTTTGTGCGCTATGCCGGCGCCGCCTTGTGGCTGGCGCTCTACCTGGTGCTGACCCGGCGGGCCTGGCCGCAAAGGGCCAATCTCAAACGCCACGCCCTGCGCGGTGTGCTGATGGCCATCACCGCGTTTTTCTTTTTTTATGGCATCACCCATTTGCCCCTCGCCATTGCCGCGGCACTGGCCATGAGCGCGCCGATCTATGTCTCATTCCTCGGCATTGTCTTTCTGAAGGAACCGGCCTCACCCACGCTTGTCTTGGGAATTGCCCTTGGTGTTGTCGGCTCACTCATCGTCATCTTCGGCGGTGAGCCGATAATCGCCACCGGCGCCTCCAGCCTTGCGGCCTGGGGCGCAGCCATTCTGGCCCCCGTCTGCTATGCCGGTGCCCTGGTACTGCTCAAACATCATTCCAGCGATGAAGGGGCGGCCGCGATGATCCTCGCGCAGTCGGCAATTGCCGCCATTGCCGCCCTGCCCTTTGCCGTCTCAACAATGATCGTGCCGCCCGTCGATACCCTTTGGCAAATCTCCCTGATCGGTTTTCTCGGTGCTGTCGGTTTTATCTTTGTGGTCGCCGGCTTGCGCCGCCTGCCCGCCTCAATCTTTGCCAGCATTGATTATACCGGCCTGCTCTGGGCGGCCCTGTTCGGCTATGTGTTTTTTGGCGAAACGGTGGGGTTGCGCTTCTGGCTGGGCGGCGGGTTGATCATTCTCGCCTGCACCATCAGCATGCGCACCAAGCCAAAAGCGGCACCGACACCGCTCGGCTAGGCGTCTCGGGCCAATGATTGGCTTTTAGCCTGCCAATTGCCCGCCGGTCATCGGTGCCGGCGCCCCGGTTGTATCGGGGAAACTGATTGGCAGGCCGCGCATCACGCGCACGGCAAGAAAGGCAAAGCATTCCGCCTCAATGGCGTCACCGCGCCAGCCAACGGTTTCCGCCGGCACCACGTCAACCCCTGCCCGTTTGGGCAGGGCCGCCATGATTGCGGGGTTGCGCCGTCCGCCACCGCACACAATCAGGCGTTGCGGCCGTTGCGGCAACAGGTCAAGCGCCTTGCCAACAGCCGATGTGGTGAAGGCGGTCAACAGCGCCGCGCCATCTTCCGCCGTGCAGCCTTTGGCCATTTCGGCGGTAAAATCAAACCTGTCGAGCGATTTGGGATAGGGCGCACCCAGATAAGGATGCGTCAGCAGTTCGGCCAGCCGTGCCTCATCCACATGGCCTTTGGCCGCCAATGCCCCATCCCGGTCCATCTCGCCAAGACCAAGTGATTTGACGAAATCATTGATCGGCGCATTGGCCGGGCCGGTATCAAAAGCGATCACCTGATCCTTACCATCCCACCAGGTGATATTGGCCACACCACCAAGGTTGAGCACGGCCACATCGCCATTGGCTTCAAGTCCGCGCAGCAGGGCAGCGTGATAGGCGGCAGAGAGCGGCGCGCCCTGCCCCCCTTCCCGCATATCAGCGGAGCGGAAATCATAGGCGACTTTTGTGCCCAGAATTTCGGCCATCAGCGCCCCGTCACCCAATTGGCGGGTCGCACCCAGACGCCCCTTTTGCGGCGCGCGGTGCAAAACGGTCTGGCCGTGAAAACCGACAATGCCGATATCGGCCATGGTCAGCCCGGCGCTTTCAACCAGGTTTTTCACCGCCGCCGATTGCGCCCGGGTCAGCGCCGCTTCCGATTCGGCAAAAATCGCCGGTTCCGGCCCGTCAAAATTCCAGCGCCGCGCCTGATTAAGCGTCTCTTCCAGCATGTCGCGGATTGCATTGTCATAAGGGGCCAGCGTATAGGCCCCAAAGCTTTCCACCTGCTCGCCATCCGTTTTCAGCAAGGCCACATCAATATTGCCGTCCAGCACCGTGCCTGTCATCAGGCCGACCGCCCAAACCGGTTTCATTTGCTTAATCCTGTTCCGCGTTCACAAGGTCGCCAACATCCCGGCGCAACTCGGCAATGCCGCTGTCGAAATGGCGCGTGGGGTGCACCCGGTTGGTCAACAGGGTCCAGGCCCGTCCATTGGCAAAATCGATCCAGAGGCCAGTGCCGGTAAAACCGGTATGGCCAATGGTCTCGGCATTGGCCTTGTCGCCGCCGGGCCAGCCGGGCCGCGCGCATTCAAATCCGTGGGTGCGGCTGGCGGACAGGCGGGTGCGCATCAGTTCAATTGCCTTGGGGCCCGCGCCAGTGCCATCAAGCAGGCCTTGCGCAAAATCGAGCACCGAATCCGCGGTACCAAACAGGCCGGCATGCCCCGCCCCCTCAAGCGCTGAACAATTATCGTCATGCACTTCACCGCACAATATCCGGTGCCGCCAGGTGCAATCTTCAGTCGCCGCCGTCTCTTTGGGGTCACTGGCAAAGGCAAAGCCGGGGCCGGGGTCCATCTGCCGGATGGTCTTGCCGCTCAGCCGCTCAAGCACAAAGCCTAAAAGAATGAAATTGATATCGGAATAAACCGGCGGCCCGGCACGCCAGTCGCGTTGCAGAATAAAGGTGCGCAACAGATCCGGGTCGCGGCCATAGGTATAGATTGGTTCAACCGCCGGGAACGGGGTCTGGTGGCCAAGGCAATGGCGAAAACTCACCCGCCGCACCCAGGCATTGGCATCATATTGGCGCAGGTCCGGCAGCACCGAAATCAGGGGGGCATCCAGATCAATCGTACCCGCTTCCGCCAGCGCCAGAATGCGCGGCGTGGTAAAAATCACCTTGGAGAGCGAGGCCAGATCGAACCAGGTTGTTGCCGTCATCTCGCGCTTTTCGGGCACGGTCTGGGCATGGCCCATTGCGCGCATGGCACGGGTACCCTCGCGGGTCACCAGCCCCAGCACACCGCCGGGAATACGGCCGGTTTCAATGGCTGTCGCCAGTGGCTGGAAGGCCCGGTCGAGACGCGTTTCAAGGGTCATGTTGCGGGATAGAGGTGGCATGCAACCTCATCCTTTTCGTTGGCAGCGACCCGTTGCAGAACCGGGCGGCTTTCACTGCAAACCGGCATAACACTGGGACATCTGGTGTGGAAGGCACACCCGGCGGGCGGGTGAGCGGGGTCCGGCAATTCGCCTTGCAAGACAATGCGCTGTTGCCGGGTCACGCCGGGGCGCGGAATGGCGGAGAGTAAGGCCTTTGTATAGGGGTGTTTGGGGGCCTGCATGATTTCTTCGGTCGGGCCGATTTCCACCACGCGCCCCAGATACATCACCGCAATCCGGTCGCTGACATGGCGGATCACCGACAGGTCATGACTGATAAACATGATCGAGAGGTCGAGCCGCTTCTGCAGGTCCGCGATCAGGTTGATGATCTGGCTCTGGATCGACACATCAAGCGCCGACACGGCTTCATCGGCCACCAGCAAACGCGGGTTCAGCGCCAGGGCGCGGGCAATGGCAATGCGCTGGCGTTGTCCGCCGGAGAATTCATGCGGATAGCGCCCGGCCGCGTCCTGCGGTAAACCTACCAGATCCAGTAATTCGGCAATGCGCGCCTCTTGCTCGGCCTTGGTGCCGATGCGGTGCACCCGCAAGGGTTCGCCGATAATGCCCCCCACGGTATGGCGCGGGTTGAGCGCGCCGAACGGGTCCTGAAAAATCACCTGCAGATCGCGGCGCACCGGCTTCATCGCCCGGCGGCTCAATTGCATCAAATCCTTGCCATCGAGCAGAATTTCGCCGCCGCTTGGCTCGATCAGCCGCAATAGCGACCGCCCAAGGGTCGACTTGCCGCAGCCGCTTTCCCCCACAACGCCCAACACTTCGCCCGCCTCAATGGTCAGCGACACATCCGAGACGGCCTGCACCACGGCCCCGTTCTGGCCGGGATAGGTTTTCGACAGATTGCGGAGTTCCAAAAGGCTCATTCGGCAGGGTTCCAGCAACGCACGAGATGGGATTGGCCCTCAAGGGCGGGCATGAGTGTTTTACAGTTTGCAACCAGGGCTGTGCAGCGCGGATGAAAGGTGCAGCCCTCTGGCCGCTGGCCCGGCGGCGGCACGGTGCCCATGATTGCGGGCAATTCAACGCCGGGCGGATTGGAAGCGGGAATGGTGCGCAACAGCGCCGCCGTGTAGCGGTGCTGGGGATGAGAAAACAACGCGCTGGCACTGGCCTCTTCCACAACCCGCCCGCCATACATCACCGCCACCCGGTCGCAATATTGCGAGACAACGCCAAGATCATGGGTGATCAGCAAAACGGCCATGCCGGTTTCCCGGCGCAGGTCATCGATCAGGTCAAGAATTTGCGCCTGAACGGTCACATCAAGCGCTGTGGTGGGTTCATCGGCGACCAGCAGTTTTGGATCGCACGCCAAGGCCATGGCAATCATCACCCGCTGGCGCTGTCCGCCGGACAATTGATGCGGATAGCGCTGCAAGGCGTCCTCGGGCGCCGGAATACCGACCCGTTGCAACAGTTCAAGCGCCCGCGCATTTGCCGCTTCCCGATCGACCTTCCTGTGCAGGTGCACCACTTCGGTGATCTGGTCACCAATGGTAAACACAGGGTTAAGCGAGGTCATCGGCTCCTGAAAGATCATGGCGATGTCATCACCGCGCAGAGCCTCCAGTTCAGCCTCATTCAGTCCCAGAATATCGCGGCCTTCAAAACCGATCCGGCCGGCGGAAATCCGCATCGGCGGCTCGGCCAGAAGCCGCATGATCGAGAGCGCCGTCACCGACTTGCCACAACCCGATTCCCCAACCAGGCCCAGCATCTCACCGGGCGCGATCGAGAGAGAGACCCCCTCGATAATCGCGCGATCGCCAACCTCGATATGCAGATCTTCAATGTTCAGCAGCGGCGTCGCCGACATGTCTTCTCCCACAAAGGACTGATCTTCTCTGCCGTCAAAATCGCCCGTGTTTCCGGGCGTTTCCAACGGATCAAGGTTGCTCTTGCCATCAAAAGAGTAATACCATAGCGTTCTCATTGTCCAGAGTGGTTTTAAAGTGGATTTATTCTGGATCTGGAGGCTGGCGCCCAACAAATGGAGACATCATGGTTTTGAAAAAACTCTGCGTCGCGCTTATGGCGACTTCGATGATGGCGGGGGGCGCTGCAGCAGCAACGCTTGATATCGCTATCGATTCTTCCCCTGCCGGGCTCGACCCGCATCTGATCACCGCCTTCAACTCGGTGCTGATCGTGCAGGACAATATTTACGAAGGCCTGACCGCCATCGATCAGGGGCTGGCGGTTGTGCCCGGTCTCGCATCCTCATGGGATGTGTCTGAAGACGGCATGACCTATACGTTCAAGCTGCGCGAAGGCGTCACCTTCCACGATGGTTCAGCCATGGATGCGGACGATGTTGCCGCCTCCATCCGCCGGGTCCAGTCCGAGGAAATGGCCTCTCCGCTCGCAAGCCGCATCTCCCCGGTCAAAGAGGTCACCATTATCGACCCGCTGACCATCCGGTTCACGCTGGATGCGCCGTTTGCGCCGATCCTGTCGTCGCTGGCCGGCATTGCCATTGTCCCCGCGGAAATGGAAACCGACAAGGACGCCCTGCAGCAGACCCCGGACGGCACCGGCCCGTTCCAGTTTAGCGAATGGCAGCCCAACGGCTTTATCAGCCTGACCAAATTCGATGGCTATCGCGATGCCGACCTGCCCAAACTGGATGAAGTCCGGTTTGAATTCGTGCCGGAAGCCGCCACCCGTCAGGTTGGTCTTGGCTCTGGCGACTACGGCATTCTGCCCGGCATCGATCCCGCAACGGCCCTGCAGCTGAAGGCCCAGCCCAATGTCACCGTGCAGGAAACCCGCGATCTTTCCTATACGCTGGTGGGCATGAACGCGAGCCGCGAACCGTTTACCGATCCGCGCGTGCGCCGGGCGCTCAACATGCTGCTCAACCGTCAGGACATTATTGATGGTGCCCTGTTCGGTGCCGGTGTCCCCGGTGGCCCCCTCTCCCCGGCGCTGACCGAATGGGCGCTCGATACCAGCGAATTCTCCTGCTACTCAACCGATGTTGAAGGCGCAAAGGCATTGCTGGCGGAAGCGGGCATCACCACACCGCTGAAACTGACCATGAATGTTCTGCCCCGGCAGGACACGCGCGATATCGCCCAGATCGTCCAGCAGCAGCTGGCCGCGGGTGGTATCGAGGTGGAACTGATCAATCAGGAAATTGGCCAGTTCGTGCAGGATTGGCGCAATTCCAATTTTGACCTGTTCGTTTCAGCCAATGGCGGCTCCACCGATCCTGATCTTTATTTCTACCGCACCTTCTTTGGCGGCGGCTCCACCAATGTCTTCAAATATGACGACGCCGAGGTGAACACGCTGCTCGATGAAGGCCGGAACGAAACCGATCAGGCGGCCCGCAAGGCCATTTATGACCAGCTGCAGACCAAGCTTGCCTGCGAAGGGCCGATTGCCCATCTCGCCTATGGCACGCTGTCAACAGCGGTCAATAACGACGTCAGCGGTTTCGAGATTTACCCGAGCGGGCGCCTGCGCAGCCTGATCAACGTCACGATCGACGAGTAATCCTCCCGGCTCCGGCGCTGTGGCCTGTCTACCGCGCCGGGGCCTCCCCGTCATTCTGCCAACCCGAAAACACAATCAGGCCAGACGCCCGTGACCCCACGTTTCCTTCTCAGCCGGTTGATTGACCTCGCCTTCGTCCTGTTCGGGGTTTCAATCATTGTGTTTTTGATGATCCGTATGATCCCCGGTGACGCGGTGGCCATCATGCTGGGTGCCAATACCGAAATCACCCCCGAGCGCATTGCCGAACTCGAAGCGCGGCTGGGGCTCAACCTGCCCATCTACCAGCAATACGCCAACTGGATATGGGGCGTCCTGCATGGCGATTTCGGCACCTCGATCTGGACCGGCCGGCCCGTCACCAGCGAAATCGCCGCCAATATCTGGCCGACGCTGGAGCTGACCTTTTTGTCGGTCCTTGTGGGCGCCGGGCTTTCAATTCCCATCGGCGCGTTCATGGCCTCGGCCCGTGGCAATATCGCCGAAATCGCGGTGCGTATCGGGGCGATTGCCGGGCTGACCATTCCTTCATTCTGGCTCGGCATTGTCGCCATTTTCATGGTCGCCAAATTCGCGCCGGGCTGGTCGGCCCTTGGCTATGTCCCCTTTACCGAAGATCCGCTCGGCAATCTGTCGCGCATGGTCCTGCCGGTCATTGCCCTGTCGCTGCCCATGCTGGCCAACCTGTCGCGGCTGGTGCGCTCGGCCATGCTTGATGCGCTGGGGCAGGATTATATCCGCACCGCCAAGGCCAAGGGCGCCACCAAGCGCCGCATCGTTTATAAACATGCCCTGCGCAATGCGCTGATCCCCTTCATCACCAGTGTCGGTGTTTCCGCCGGCTATCTGCTCGGCGGTGCCATTGTCATCGAACAGGTCTTTGCCATTCCCGGCCTCGGCCGGCTGGTGCTGGGGGCCATTTCCGAGCGCAATTATCCGCTGGTGCAGGCCACCATTCTGGTGCTGACCGGCACCTTCGTCATCGTCAATTTTCTGGTCGACATGCTCTATGCCGCCATCGATCCGCGGGTCACACGCTGATGCTGAATTTTCTCAAACGCAACAAGCTGTTCACCTTTGCTCTGGTCTTTGTCATCCTGCAGGTCCTGCTGGCGCTGTTTGCCCCCTTTCTGGGGCTGCAGGACCCCTATTACCAGGTCATGGTCCAGCGTATGAAAGGCCCCAACGCGGTCAACTGGCTGGGCACCGATCAATTGGGGCGCGATGTGCTGGCGCGGATCATTCACGGCTATCGCACCTCGCTGATGACCTGCGTCACAGCCGTCACCCTGGCCCTTGTTGTTGGCGGTGCCATTGGCCTGCTCACCGCCTATTATCGCGGCTGGTTCGACCGCATCGTCATGCGGCTGATGGATATCGTTTTCGCCTTCCCCATTCTCTTGCTCGCCATTGGCGTCATCGCCGTGCTCGGCCCCAATATCTGGAGCGCCGCCATTGCCATTGCCATCGTCTACACCCCGATCTTTGCCCGCCTGTTGCGCGGCCCGGCTCTCGTGATCTGCGAAAGCGAATATGTGATGGGCGCACGGGCAATTGGCGCTTCGGATTTCCGCATCATCTTTTTGCATCTCCTGCCCAATCTGGTCTCGGTCGTGCTGGTACAAACCAGTATCTTGTTGTCCGCTGCCATTCTGGTTGAGGCCTCGCTGTCCTTCCTCGGGCTCGGCGCGCAACCGCCCACGCCCTCGCTGGGGCTGATGCTTTCCGAGGGGCGCAATTTCCTGCTGCTCTCGCCCTGGCCGGCCATTTTTGCGGGCTTTGCAATCCTGTTTCTGTCTTTTGGTTTCAACCTTTTGGGGGATGCCTTGCGTGATACGCTCGACCCCCGACTCAAAACCGAGAACTAGGTGATATGGTGGAACATCTTGATGCAGAGCTGACCCCACCAGCAGAGCAGGCCCCGGCTTCTGCACTGCTGGTGCGCATCACCGAAGCGTTGCAAAAACACACAGGCGGCGAAGAGCCGCTTTATATCCAGCTCGCCACCGCCATGCGTGAACTGATCGAACGCGGCGAATTGCGCGGCGGCACGGGCCTGCCCTCGGAACGCGATCTGGCAAAAGCCACCGGCTTTTCCCGCGTCACCATCCGCCACGCCATCGAAGACCTGTTCCGCGACGGGCTGATTTCCAAACGTCACGGCGCGGGCACTTTTGTCTCGCCGCAAATCGATCAGCCGCTTTCGGTCCTTCTCGGCTTCACCGCCGACATGAAACGGCGCGGGGCCAATGCCCGCTCCATCGTGATTGACAACAGTGTCGGCCTGCCCGACCCCGATGAAATCCTGAAACTGGGCCTGTCGCCCAGCGACAAGGTGCTGCGCCTCACCCGCGTGCGCCTTTCGGAAGACGATCCTTTGGCCCTTGAGCACGCCGTGGTGCCGCTTTATGCCGTCGCCGGGCAGGAGATCAGGGAATCGCTTTACGAGGCCATGCGCGGCACGGGACACATGCCTGTGCGCGCCTTGCAGCGCCTGCACGCCGCCCTTGCCGATGCGCGCGAGGCCAAATTGCTCGATATCGTTGTCGGCAGTCCGGTTTTGCATATCGAGCGCCGCTCGTTTCTGGCCAATGGCCGCCCGATTGAAATCACCAAATCCGCCTATCGCGGCGACCGCTATGATTTTGTCGCCGAGCTGACCATTGAAGAATGACCACACGCCTTAAAGCTGCCATTGAAGATTTCCCGATCGCGGGCAGTTTTACCATTTCGCGTGGCCGCAAAACCAAAGCCGAAACCATCCATGTGACGCTGTCCCGCGAGGGGGTAACCGGTCACGGCGAATGCGTGCCCTACGCCCATTATGGCGAGACCACCGCAACCACGCTAAACGCTATCACAGCGTTGACCGGCCCAATCGCTGACGGGCTGACCCGCCAAGACCTGCAAACCGCGCTCCGGCCCGGTGCCGCGCGCAATGCGCTCGATTGCGCGTTTTGGGACCTGGAGGCAAAACTGGCGGGCAAAAGCGTTGCCGAACTGGCGGGACTGACCCTGCCCGAAAATATCGTCACAGCTTATACAATCAGCCTTGGCACGCCTGAAGAAATGGCGGCGGCCACACGCGCCGCAACCGGCTACCCTTTGTTGAAACTGAAGCTTGGTGGCAAGGGCGATAGCGCCCGGTTGCGCGCCGTGCGTCAGGCCGCGCCTAACAAACGATTGCTGGCCGATGCCAATGAAGCCTGGTCAGATGAGACCCTCGGCGAACGCCTGAGGGTAGCGGCCGACCTCGGTCTGGAACTGGTTGAACAACCCCTGCCCGCCAAAGCGGATTCGGCCCTCGCAGCCGTCGCCCATCCCCTGCCCGTTTGCGCCGATGAAAGCGCCCATGACCTGGCGGGGCTTGGTGCCCTTGCCGGGCGTTATGACGCCATCAATATCAAGCTCGACAAAACCGGCGGCCTCACCGAAGCGCTGGCGCTGGCCCGCGCCGCGCAACAGGTGGGCCTGCGCATCATGGTGGGGTGCATGGTGGGCACGTCGCTTTCCATGGCCCCCGCCATGATGCTCGCCAGTTTCGCCGACTGGGTCGATCTTGATGGCCCACTACTGCTGCAAAAGGACCGGCCTGACGGCCTTGTCTATGACAAGGGACTGGTGCGCTTTGGCGACCGCCCGATCTGGGGCAGCGCTAAAGCATAAGCCGCCCGCCGGTCACCGGCAGCACGGCACCGGTCACATAGCTGGATTCTGCTGACGCCAGATAGACGAAAGCGGGCGCCAGTTCAGCGGGTTGCCCCGCCCGGCCCAATGGCGTGTCCGCCCCGAAATTCTCCACCTTTTCTGTCGGCAGGGTCGCGGGAATGAGCGGCGTCCAGATCGGGCCGGGTGCCACCGCGTTGACGCGGATACCCTTGTCCGCCACCAGCCCGGCAAGCCCGCCGGTGAAATTGGCAATGGCCCCCTTGGTCATGGCATAGACCAAAAGGCTGGGGCTCGGATCCTTGAAGTTGATCGAGGATGTATTGATGATCGTCGCCCCTTTCTGCATATGCGCAATTGCCCCTTTGCACAGATGAAACATCGCCGTCAGATTGGTATCGACGGTCGCGTGCCATTCACTGGTGCTGATATCCTCAATCGCGTCAAAACTGGCCTGGTGGGCGGCATTGTTGACCAATATGTCGAGCCGGCCCATTTCGTTCACGGCATGGTCAATCAGCGACTGGCAATAGCTCTCATCGCGCACATCGCCTTTCATCAGCACCGCCTTGCGCCCGGCCTGTTCAACGATTTTCGCGGTATCGGCTGCATCGTCTTCTTCACTGAGATAGGAGAGGATCACATCCGCCCCCTCGCGGGCGAAAGCGATTGCGACAGCCCGGCCAATGCCGGAATCGCCGCCAGTGATAATGGCCACCTTGCCGGTCAGCCGATCAGCCCCCCGATAGCTGTCTTCGCCATGGTCGGGTCTTGGGTCCATTTTGCTGGTCTTGCCGGGCATATCCTGCTGCTGTGCGGGATAGGGTGGTGCAGGGTAATTCTTCAGATCATCAACAGGCATTGTGTCGCCCTCCTTTGCTCGGGATACTCCTCAAGCAACGTTGGATGGTCGCGACTGTTCCCGGAAAACCGGCAGTAATTTTTGCGGAACCTCTGCCAATTGCCTTGCGTTCCCTTTGGACAACGGAACGAAGGAGAAAGCACAATGCCTACAACATCCGGACATACCACAGCCATCAAAGCCAGCCGGGCCATTGGCACCAAGGTCAAGAACCAGAGCGGCGACACTGTTGGCCAGGTCGAAGACCTTGTTCTCGACAAGACCGACAACACCATCATGTTCGCCGTGGTCGGCTTTGGCGGCGTTTTTGGTCTTGGCGAAAAATATCATCCCATTCCCTGGGCTTCGCTGGATTATTCTGACGAAGAAGACGCCTATCTGGTGCCCTTTACCAAGGACCAGCTGGCTGACGCGCCCTGCGACAGCGTCGAGGAACTGACAAAGAATGATGGTCTGGCGGCCCGCGAAAGCGCCTATGACTATTATCGCGTGTCACCCTATTGGATGTGATGCACAAAGGGCCCGGCGGCCAAGGCCACCGGGCCTTTTTTTACGCATCATCAACGTGATCCGGCTTCCCCTTGCGTGGGGTCGAGGCCATTTCCTCAAGCTCTTTTTCACTCATTGATTCATACATCGATTTGGAAGCGCCCTGCAGGTCGCTCTTTTTGGTCTCACCGCGTTTTGCCGCCAGTGCTGCACCGGCGGCCTGTTGTTGTGCCTTGGATTTTGCGGGCATTTCGTGGCTCCTTTTTCTGGGGGGACTGCCCTTGCAGACCCTTGAGGCAGAACGCCGTCTGCCCGCTAGAGGTTCCGGTGAGGTGAACCTTGGGGCACCTCACAAAGTCTGGAACAAATTCGAAGCCCCGGCATTCCCCTCAAGAGACGGTCAGGCGTGTCAACCGGACTTGACGGCATAGGGAACAGTCTGGTTTTTCCGGTTTCCCATTCTGGCCAACGAAATGGCAGCCGAGCCCTTATCCCGTCCGCGTGACCAGTCTCGATCCTCCTCCCGGAAAAAAAGCCACCGCGCCAAAGGGCGGGTGGCTTTTTTGCTGTCAGAAAATCAGCACCCATATGCCGTAAAACAATAACCCTTAAGGGTGAATATGAGCACGAAGAGGGTCGTCAGGCTGCGCCGGGGGCGGATCTTCCTGCGGGGCATTTGGCGGGGTTTCATCAGGCGCATCATCGGGCAGTTCGCCCGGCGTGTTGTCCGGCACCGGTTCCGGCTCTTTTACCGGCCCTTCATCGGGCGAACCGGGCGGGATTTGCACAGGCTCTTCAGGGTCACCGGCAGACCGGTCGGTATGCCAGTCACCGTCCAGATAATATTCAGAGAAAAATATTGGTTTGCCCGGCATCTGTTTCTCCTGCGCCATGGCCGCAACTGAACCTGAACGTTTCAGCCCGGCCAAGGTTCCGGCAGGAAGATTTCAAAGCCCGGCGGGCAGCCCCCCGGCATAATCCTCAAAAGCAAAATCATTGAGAAACTGGCGCCGCCACAAAAACGCCCGGTCAACTGCGCTCAGCTCGGCCTCATCACAGACCTGTTCCCAGGCAGCGCGGATGCCGGCCACCTGCTGGTCAATGATCGCCCGCGCCTCAGCATCGCCGAGCAAAAACCGGGACGCGGCCAATCGGCAGCTCTCCAGCCGGCTGCGCCGGTCATCGCCGTCAATCAGCATGGCCTGACTGGCCTCGCGCCCGTTGCGCGCCTGCGGACAAAGATCATAGGCCGGTGTCAGCGTCAGCTCCTTACCGTCCCAGAAGGCGGCATGGTTGCGGGCATGATCATCGCTATTGCCGCAAAGCACATTGAACACCAGCCGCCCGAACAGTTCTCTGAGGCTCGTCTGCGGACGGGTAAACCGGGCCCGGATCATATCGGCCAGTTCGCCATAGCTAGCATGGCGCGCCTGCATTTCATCCAGCCCGAACAAGGTCAGCGCCGAAACCATCAGCCGCCGTGTATAGCCCTTGTCCGTCTTGTCCCGGTCAAACCGTTCGACCAGCAGCACATCCTTGCCCGCCGCCCGCGCCAGTTCCACATGCGCCACATTCAGCCCCAGCAATGCGGCCAGCCGCATGGCAATGAATTCCGCCTTCACCACCGCATAGGTGTCATTGGTGGCGGAAAATTTGGCGATGAACTTGCGCGTTCCGGCATCGATCAGCGCCTTGGGCCGCGCCCCGCCAATCGAACTGCCATGAAACAGCGCCCGGTCGAGATCCTCGGGGATCGCTTCCCCCCGCTCCACCCGTTCGGCAGCCTCCAGCAATTCCTCAAGGCTCGCATAACCCAGTTCGCGCGGCTGATATTGCGTCGCCGACACCTGAAAATCGAGCCCCCCGGCCCGGTCAGACCCGGAATTGAGCATGAAGGTCAGTTCATCAAATTCGACATCCCGGGCCGCCTGGCCCTTTTGCCCGGTCAGCCGGTTGATGATCACCCGCCGTCCCCAGGCATCGGGCGCGCCGTCGCGCAGGCACCCGGCCATGGCAAGCGGTGGTTCGGGCTGAAGTGCGCCCCGGCGCAGCGGCAATTCCGGCTGATAGACAGGAATGGCGTCGGCCCGTTCGAGATAGGACCGCCCATAATTGAAGATATAGGCCGTACTCTCGCGCACCAGCCGTCCCGCCACCACCGGCTCCACCGCCCCGGGCAGCCAGATCCAGACAAAGGCCTCATCGGGTGCAACGATGGAATCAGAAGTCATCCTTCACCTCCCCGCGCGGCTTGCGGATAGATTGCGGCAACAGCGCCAGCTTGTCATCGATCCGTTCAATCTGCGGGGCCAGCGACGACGCCTCAGGCGCAAACAGATCGACACCGGCCAAGACGGCCGCTTCAAACACCAGACCGATCTCGACCTTTGGGTCACCCTTTTCGATCAATTGCAGCGTGCTGCGGGCAATACCCACCCGCTCGGCCAAAGCGGCCTCGGACATGCCCCGCCGCTTGCGCGCCAGCCGCACCTGCTTGCCCAACAATCTCAGGGCCTGTGCGCTGCGTTTGGAATAGGTTCTCGTACGTGAGGCCATGAATGCCCCCTTCGACTGTATACGCCATGCTGGCGCGTCAGCCGTTCTATAGATGAAAACCGCTACCAAGGCAACAAATGACCGTTATAACATTCACAAAAGCCTTAATGACCTTTATATCGGTCATTTTCTGGCCGATCCGGCAATTACCAGGTGGTAATTCTCTTCATCCAGAAACCGCTCAACCGTCGGCGCGCCCCGCGCCCAAAAGCCAGGCCCCCGCACAGGCCGCACCATAGGTCAGCACCGCAATGCCCCACCCCAGTTCCGGCCAATAGCCTGCCGCCCATGCCAGGGGCAGCACCAGAAAAAGATTGAGCGCGATCAAGGCCAGGGTGACCGGGCGGTGTCCCTGCCAGTCGCGCGCCAGGCGTTGATAGGCATGACTTTTATGCGCCTCCAGAACATTCTCGCCCCGCAGCAGGCGGCGCAGCAGGGTCACGCTGGCATCGGCGGCAAACAGCACGCCCAAAATCGCCCATTGCCACAGGCTTTGCCAGCCGGCCGCAATCCCCAAAAGCGCGAGGGCAAACAATAGAAAGCCCAAAAACGTGCTGCCGACATCGCCCATGAATATTTTTGCCGGTGGCCAGTTGAACAGCAGAAAGCCAAGCGTCGCCGCCCCCGCCACAAGGCTCAGCCCGGCCAGCGGCGCTGTCAGCACCAATGTGTCATTGGCAAAGGCCAAAACCAGCCCGGCCAAAAGCATGAACAAGGCCTCACTCCCCGCATAGCCATCAATGCCATCGAGAAAATTGAACAGGTTCAGCCACCAGACCCCGGCCAGTGTCAGGCCCACGCCCAAAAGCCCCAGCCAGATCCAGCCCGCCTCGCCCAGAAGCATCCCCGGGGCGCCGGTGGAAATCACCAGAAGCGCCATCAGCACAGTCTGCACCAAAAGGCGCAAGCGGGCCGGCAATGGCAACCGGTCGTCATAAAGCCCCAGCAAGGCGACGACGAGGCCAAGCACCAGCACCAGCAACAAGCCCGTGTCGGCCGTGACCACCAGACTGCCGCCCACGATTGTGCCCAGCGCAATCCCCATGCCGCCGCCGGTCGGGGTGGGGCGCACATGCGAGGAGCGGTGATTGACCCCCTGCACCAGCCCAAGTCGGTCCGCTTTCCGCTGCACCAGCACAACAGTGGCAAGGCTCAACAAGGCGGCCAGCACCAATCCGAAAATCATCAAAATGCCGCCCTGCCCCGTTTCGCATTTCAGGCCAAGCCGGCCTTTCAAAAAACCTTTTAGCCCATGCAGCGGCGCTGTCCAGTCCACCGCGAAAACCGGGCCCTGCTCTTCCCAAAAGCGCCACGCTCGATTATCCCTTCTGCTTTACCTCATCAAGGCTCCGGATTTTCATGTCGCGTCTTCTCCCCCTGCCGCTGTTATCGATCGCCCTGGTCGCCGGTTTATTGTTCCCCCCGCTTGCCGCCTATACGGCAGTCTATGCGGTTATCGGCGCATTGCTGGTCGGGCTGGCCTTGCTGACACCGCGCTATTGGGAGACATGGGGTGCCGGGGGATTTCGCTTCGTCTGGCTCGCTACATTGATATTTGTCATCACCTTGCCCTTCGCCATGCAGGGCATTGAAGACCTCTATGTCTTTCTGGCCCTGTTGCCAGTCTTTCTGGCCCCCGGTGCCGCCATGCTGTTGCGCGAGGATCCGCGCTTTGCCCACCCTCAATTGATTGGCCTCCTCTGCCTTGCGGGCGCTGCCGGTGCCGTCGCGCTCGGCTTGCATGATATTTATGTGCTCGGTCAGCCGCGGGCCGGTGGCGGCAATAACGCCATTCATTTTGGCGGTCTGGCCCTCATGCTCGGCTTTTTGTCATTGCTCGGTCTGTTCGGCTCCCGCTCGGTCTGGCGCTTTGCCTTTCTGGCCGGCCCCCTTCTTGGCACTTTCGCGGCGCTCCTGTCCGGCTCGCGCGGCCCCATTCTGGCAGCGGCCATCATGACCCTCGCAGCGCTGCCATTCCTCACCTATTGGTTCTGGCGCGAAACCACATTCCGCATTGTTCTGATCGCCGGCATAATCGGTATTGGCATTGGTGCCACCCAGATCGAGGGCTACCAGATTGAACGCGCCACGCATGCGTTTGATGACATCGCCATGCTGGTCACCGGGGAAGGCGCCGCCGATGGCGCCATTCAGGAACGGCTGGTCATGTATCGCGCCGCCGTTGAGGCCTTCAAACTGGCCCCGGTATTCGGCCACGGGTCCGGTCATATCGGCGCGGCGACAAATCCGTTCATGCCTGCAGACTATCCCTATCTTCTCAATTCAGCGCACCTGCATAATGATATTGCGGATTTTGCCGTCATTGGCGGTCTGTCCGGTCTTTTGGCCTACGCGCTCTTGCTGCTCGCACCCCTTGTCATATACCGCAGTGCCAAAACACCCGAAACGCGGCGCGCGGTCTTGTTGGGCGGCATCTTGCTCAGCAGCGGCTATTTCAGCCTCGGGCTGACTAATGCCATGTTCGGCATTCTGCCCCAGACGGCGCTTTTCGGGCTGGTGCTCGGTCTGTTGGTGGGCATGGCCCAACTCGCATCTGCCGACGCGGCCTGATCTATCACCAGAATGAATCGAAGCGGCTCCACCGATTCAAAACTCTGGTTGGACCTGACACATCATTTGCAGCTCCAATGGAGACATGGATGAAACTGTCACGCTTTACCGCATCGACCCTCGGCGCAATATGCAGCGCTATTACCGCCTCTCGCTCGCGCCATCCCTTTACGGCGACATCGCCCTTGTGCGCGAATGGGGCCGTCTTGGCAGACATGGCCAGCAAACAATTGACCTATATGACGGCCAGAGCGCGGCCCTGAACGCCCTGGCCAGGCTGGCTGCCGCCAAGCGCCGTCGCGGCTATCAGGCTGCAACAGACTGACCAGCCATATGCGGCAATTACCAGATGGTAATTTCTGTGCATCGTCGCGGCACCGCCAGCCGGGCAGGGCGTGTTGCAAACCTTCAGGCATGTTCCATTTCCTTCAGCCGCCGGCGCAACAGGGCCTGAATGACCGGGGCAGGGGTGAACTTGCCATGCGCGGCCTTATCGGTCAGCGCCCGCAAATAGCCGCCCGGCGAGGCGATCTCGGCATGCCGCTCGAGAATGGTCGCCACCGTCACCGCAGCGCCCCCCTGACCCATGGCCCCGGCCGCATCATCCCAGGCGGATGGCGAAATCCCCAGCGCGGCCCGCGCCAGTCGCGCGGCCGCCACAAGCTCGCTCCAGTTACCCACACCATGACGGCCATAATCGCGGATCGAGGGGCAGGCCTCCAGAATATTGCCCAGCGGCAGGGCACTGGCGTTCTCGGGATGGGGTTCTGGCTTGCCACCTTCTGCCGCTTCAGGTTCAGCCCAGTCTGGTGTCAGCGGTTGGACTGAGGATTTTCCTTCAAGCTCCGTTTTCCGGGAGCCTTCAGAATCAGAAATGAGAGTCTGGTTTGAATCTTGTTTGTGCCGCTCAATATGACGGTCATTGGCGTTCATATTACTAGAAATAAGCTTGTTATTCAGGATCTTGGTCAATTGCCCCAAAAGCTGCTCCAGATCAAAGGCGAGGGCGCCCAGATCGTCCGCACTGAACTGGCGCATATTGCCCCCCTTCAGCCCCAAATAGGCTTCCCGCAAGGCTGCAATGGCGTTCTGATGCTCAATTTCCTCGGCCAGCATAAAACCCTTGGCGATATCGCGGCGCAGCAGGGTGATGCGTTCGCGCAAGTCAACCATCTCACGGCGCTCCGCCTCCACATCCTCGGCCATCAGCGCAATATCAGCTGCACGGGCCAATAGCGGCTTTAGGTCAAAGCCAAACACCCGCGTAATCGCCCCGCCCTGGCCACGGCGCGCATAGCGCTTGCCATTGGGGCTGTCCCGGCGCACCAGCAACCGTGCCGCCACAAGCTGCGCCAGTGCCCGCCTGAGGGTCGGCTCGGAAATACCATGGGCGCGTCGCGCCAGCTCCCGGTTGGAGGGGAAAACCACAAGGCTCTCGTCGCCGCGCAATTCTGTTTCCTTGTGGCAGGACAACAGCGCCGACAATACGGTCAGGGCGCGGTCAGAGACGCCAAGCGCCGATTTGGCGGTGATACAATGGCGCAACACCTCCCATTTGTCGGCCTTTAGTGTGCCAGGGCAGGTATCTGCCAGCATGTTTCCCGCCAGAATCGCGGCATCAAGCCGCCGCGACCCGAAAGGCGTCAGCCCGGGTTCTGTCATTTCTCTCTCCTTTTGAGCAGATGCAAAAGGCAAAGCGAAAGTGCTCACTCAAACGGTGCGAAAATATTGACAAGTGATTCGGAGAGGCTTATTCGTTATCTTGCTTAGAGAATACGAAGGGCTCTCAGGTGGTTCGCCGCTTTTGGGGGCCTTTCTTTTTGCGCTCTGGTCTGTCCTTTCTTGAATGGGTTGATCATATGCCGGCCTGCTAACAGGCTGGTGTGAAACGTTTATTTGCCGTGCTTGTCCCGAAATTCCGAATGAAGTCTTCTCAAGCGGTCCTGCACGAAGCGGGCAAAATCCTTGTCCTCAAAATCAAGCCGCGTCGCCCGCGCACGTTCTTCAACCCGCGCAATCACCGTGCCGCTCGGGCTGCTGATTTCAGTGGGAGCCGGTTTGTCTTTCTCTGGCAGGGCTGCTGAAAGCGCCATGACAAAACGGGTGTCGCTGGGATTTTGACGGAACGCCGCGCTCTCGGTCAGCCGCAACAGCCGGGCCGGGGCCTTTTTGTCCGCTTTCAGCGCTTCGGCCAAAGCCATCCACTTGGTGCGCCCAACTTTTGGGGCCGAGCCGATCGCCAGGATCAGCTTGTCGCCCACAGCCTCGATTGTCGTGCGATAGCGCGAGGCTTCGGGGGCATGAATGGACAGGGCATCAAGCACCATTTGCGTGGCGTCCTTGCCATTGGCCATGGCAAAGGCCTCGAGCTTGCGGGCGAACAGCGCCTTCTCGATCCAGCTTAAATCCTGACGGGCGGAATTTTCCACGCCCTGGGCGATCAGCAGGTCTTCATCCGAGAGCGCCCGAATGGCGGCGCGCACCTTGGCATGTCCCAGTTCCACCAGCCCGCGCACCCGGCGGTGCCCGAACACCGTCTGATAGCGCCCCTTGGCATTGGGGTGGGGGCGCACCAAAATCGGCACTTCCTGCCCCCGCGCCGCCAGCGACGCCTTGAGCTGTGCATAGCCCTCGCTCTCTTCGGTGCCATCCAGCCGGTCGGGATAGGGGGAGGGGTCGATGTCGCTGAGATTGAGATCGGCAATTTCAGCGCCTTCAAGCGCCGCTTTCAGCCGGGTGTTTTCATCCTTCAATAAATTGAGTTCTGCCGCACCCACCGCGCCGGCTCCCACACGGGGGCGCTGCGGTGGTGTTGTGCCACCGCTGGCGGGGGCAGGGGAGACCCCGCCAAACAGGTTATCCAGCCGCTTGTTGCGATCCTTGCTCATTACCGGCCTCCAGTCCGCCCCCAGACGCCACGCATCAGCCCGTCAATTTCACTATTGACCGCATCGATGGATTCAAGCGCCCGTTTCAGGGTTTCGCGGCCAATCGCGCCGCTTTCCAGCTCATAAAGGGATTTCTTTTCCAGTCCGGCATTGGCGATAGCGGTCGATTCAAGCGCTGTGGCCGTCAACACATCGGCCCCGAACAGCGCCCGCAACAGGCCCACAACCCGGGTCTGTGGCGCATCGTGCGGGTTATGCCTTGTGACAGCAAACCGCATCCAGTCGACCTGCATTTCCCCCCCGGCGCTTTCAATCACCGACATCAAATCAGAGGTCATGGCCAGAAACTGGTTCATCGAGGCGACATCCATCATCGCCGGATGCACCGTGATCAACAGGCCGGACGCGGCAAACAGCGCGCCCAGCGTCAGATAACCAAGCTGGGGCGGGCAATCGATGACCACCACGTCATAATCGTCTTCAACCTCGGCAATCACACTGGCCACCCGGCGGAAGAAAATATCGTCCCCGGTACTGGCCCCACTGGCGATCGCCTGGGGCACGGTATGTTCAAACTCCATCAATTCCAGATTGCCCGGAATGAGATCCAGCCCGTCAAAATAGGTCTTGCGGATGATCTCGCGCATTGGCCGGCGATATTCGTCATAGCGCAAGGCGCCGAAAATCGTCTCGTTCTCGCCGACATCAAATTCCGGCTGCGCCCCGAACATGGCCGAAAGCGAGGCCTGGGGATCGAGATCAATCGCCAGCACCCGATAGCCCTGCAGCGCCAGATAATGGGTCAGGTGCACAGACGAGGTGGTCTTGGCGCTGCCGCCCTTGAAATTGGCAACGGCAATCACCTGCAATTTGTCATTCGGCCCGCGCCTTGGCTGTATCTGCCAGGCATCTTCCGGCTTGCGTCGTGCCGCCAGCACCGACCTAATTTCATTAATTTGTTCAAGGCTATAGGCCCGCCGGCCGTTATTTAGCCGATCGGGTGAAGGTCCTTCATTATCAAGATCGAGCTGACGGATCGTGCTCTCGGAGACCCCGATCAGCCGGGCCACATCGACGGAGGAAAACTGCCGCAATGTCTTTTGCGCTTCGGGGGGATAGAGTTGCTCCCGCAAAATTTGCAGCTGGCCGGACAGCAAAGCCGAATACTGGCCAATCCGCTCTGAGGCAGAGAGCTGGGGGGGCGGGGAGGCGGGAGAGAGCGGCGCATTCATGAGGGAGATCCAAAAGCTTGTGCCACCCGCCAGCCGCTCTCATGGCAAAAGGAGACAGACCGGTCTGGACCTGTCACCCTGTCCGATGCAGAACAGGACCGTGTCTTTGAGCGGGCGGGCGCGGGCTTGAAAGCGCGTATATTAGCGCATTCAGACCCGGGCGATGCTAAATGTCCAACCTGCACCTTAATCAATTCCTCGACGCTGTTTTTGCCATCTAACGGCTAATATGCGTCGGAGGATGCGCAAGCACACTGAGTCTGTCCAGCTTTTTTTGGTAAACTAAGGGTTAATGTGCCTTAGTTGTATCCCTGATAAACGGCTTAGATCAGGGCTTAGAACTTGACTTAACTACCGCCCCCCGCACTATAAGTACGTCCGTGGCCGATAGTGCTTTCATAGCACGCACGGCATGTGTTTTATCATCTCGATTGAGACAGAACGTGCCCAGATTCGGAATTGACCGCACCCGCAATTTAATCAATCACCTGCCGCGTCGCTGGAAGCAAGTGGTTCTGATTGCTTTCGATTTTACCGCATTGAGTTTTGCGGTCTGGGCCGCTTATTCCCTGCGCCTCAACACCTTGTTCCGGCCTGACGAAAAGCATTTGTGGATCATGGCAAGCGCTGGCCTGATCGCCATTCCGGTCTTTGCCCGTTTCGGCCTTTACCGCGCCGTCATCCGCTATCTGCCCGAACGCGCTTTCTGGACCATAGCCAACGCCGTCATCGCCTCTACCCTGTTGTGGGTATTCATCTTATTTGCGCTCGAGATGTCCCGCATGGGCACCGTCCCGCGCTCGGTGCCGGCCATTTATTGTGTTCTTGCCATCCTGATTGCAGGCGGCAGCCGCTTCGCTGCCAAATATCTGCTCTGGGCACCGATCAGGCGAAAATATTCAGGCCAGGTCGTGATTTACGGCGCAGGCGTTGCCGGCTCCCAGCTCGCTGCCGCCCTGCAACGGGATGGCAATAAATACGTTGTCGGCTTTCTTGATGAGGAAAAATCCCTGCACGGCCGCGACGTTGCCGGTGTCCGGGTCTATGCACCCGACCAGTTGCCCCACCTCATGGACACCACGGGCGTCGACGAAGTAATCCTCTCCATTCCCTCAATCGATTCCGCCCGCCGCCAGCAAATCGTTGCCGACCTTACCCAGTATCAGGTCAAGATCCGCGCTCTGCCCGCAATCGCCGACCTGGCCTCGGGCCGCTACCTGATCAGCCAGATCCGCGAAATCGATATTGATGACGTACTGGGGCGCTCTTCGGTACCGGCCGACCCGCAATTGCTGCAGCAAATGATTGAGGGACGCGCCATTCTGGTGTCCGGAGCAGGCGGATCTATCGGCTCTGAACTGTGCAAGCTGATCGTCAAGTGGAACCCGCGCAAACTGGTTCTGTTCGAAGCCAATGAATTTGCGCTTTACCAGATCGAACGGCTGTTGAACAAACGCACCAGCATACCGGTCATCCCTGTGCTTGGTTCAGTGACCGATGATGCTTTGGTCCGCCGCACGCTCAAGGCTCAAAGCGTTCAGGTTGTTTTCCATGCCGCCGCGCACAAGCACGTGCCCCTGGTTGAGGCCAATGTGCTTGAGGGGGTGCGTAACAATGTGTTTGGCACACGCACTATCGCTGCGGCAGCCTATGATGCCGGGGTGGAGAATTTCGTTCTGATTTCAACCGACAAGGCCGTGCGCCCGACCAATGTAATGGGTGCCACCAAACGTTGGGCCGAGCTGATCGTGCATGAATATGCCGACCGGGCGCAAGCCGCAGGAACACGGCAGAAATTCTGCGCCGTTCGTTTTGGGAACGTACTGGGTTCTAACGGTTCGGTCGTGCCGCTGTTCAAAGAACAGATTGCTGCAGGCGGACCGGTCACCGTAACCGACGAAGAGATGACCCGCTATTTCATGTCGATCCATGAAGCCGCTGAATTGATTGCGCAGGCGGGCGCCTTGTCCGAGGGCAGCGACATTTTCCTCCTCGAAATGGGCGACCCCGTGCGCATTCGTGACCTGGCTGAAAACATGATACGGCTGGCAGGCTTAAGTATTCGCAGTGCGGCCAACCCCTCGGGAGATATCAGCATTTCGGTGATAGGCAGCCGCCCCGGCGAGAAAACCCACGAAGAACTATTTTATGACCCCGCCAGTGCCAAACCCACCCGCCAGCCCAAAATCCTGCGTGCCGCTCGCAATAGCGGTGAACAAAAAACGATCGAAAACAACCTCCGCCAGCTTTCTGATGCGTTGAACGCAGAAGACGAGGCATTGGCCCGGCGCACATTGTTCGATCTGGTTCACGAACGTGATTTCGGCCAGCACAGCTCGCAAGTCATCCCCATCAGCGCGGCCCGAAAAAGCTGAATTTGTTCCATTGCATGTCGGCGTCCATCCCATTGAATTCCGGCAGGAAACGGCGCTCGATCTATTTCTATAGCCAAAAGGATACACAATGAAACTGGCATTAATTGGCGCAGGCTATGTTGGTCTGGTGAGCGGCGCCTGCTTTGCCGAATTCGGTCATACTGTCATCTGCGCGGATCTGGACCAGTCCAAAGTCGACGCACTTGAACGCGGTGAAATCCCGATATTCGAGCCAGGTCTTGAGCATATCGTCACGCACAATGCGGCAAGCGGCAGATTGTCGTTCACCACCGATGTGAAGGCCGCTGTTCGTTCAGCCGACGTGGTGTTCATCGCCGTTGGCACGCCATCCCGGCGGGGTGATGGCCATGCTGATCTGTCCTATGTTCATGCGGCAGCGCGCACCATTGCCGAAGCCCTTGAGGGTTATACGATTGTAGTCACCAAATCGACGGTGCCGGTGGGTACCGGCGACGAGGTCGAGCGCATTATCCGCGAAGCCCGCCCGGACGCGGAGTTTGCTGTTGTTTCCAATCCCGAATTCTTGCGGGAAGGCGCAGCAATTGAAGATTTTAAACACCCCGACCGGATCGTCATTGGCACGGATGACGAACAGGCCCGCGCCGTGATGACCGAGGTTTACCGCCCGCTTTTTCTCAATCAGTCGCCCTTGTTGTTTGTCGAACGGCGTACCGCGGAGTTGATCAAATACGCGGCCAATGGCTTTCTGGCGATGAAGATTACCTTCATCAACGAGATGGCGGATTTATGCGAGGCCGTGGGTGCCAACGTCCAGGAAGTGGCGCGCGGCATTGGGCTCGACAATCGCATTGGCTCAAAATTTCTCAATGCCGGCCCCGGCTATGGCGGTTCGTGCTTCCCGAAAGATACATTGGCACTGGTGAAAACCGCTCAGGATCACGACAGCCCCTCGCGTCTGATGGAAGCCACGGTCAGCATTAATGACAATCGCAAGCGGTCCATGGGGCGCAAGGTCATTGCCGCCTGTGGTGGTGACGTCCGCGGCAAAACAATTGCTGTTCTGGGGCTGGCGTTCAAACCCAATACCGACGATATGCGCGATGCGCCCTCAATTGCGATTATCCAGACGCTTCAGGACGGCGGTGCAAATATCCGCGCCTATGATCCTGAAGGCATGAAGGCAGCCGCCATGATGATGGAAAATGTCACCTTCGCCGAAGACGCCTATGACGCTGCAAAAGGTGCCGATGCCCTGGTCATCGTGACGGAGTGGGAAGCCTTCCGGGCGCTTGATCTATCCCGGATCAAATCAACCCTCAAATCGCCGGTACTGGTTGATCTACGCAATATCTATCGTGCCAATGAGATGGAAAAACTGGGCTTTGCCTATTCCAGCATTGGCCGCCCAAAAAGTTCTCAAGGAAAGTAAGCCAAGACCATGCGCATTCTTGTCACCGGCACGGCCGGATTTATCGGATTTCATCTGGCCCGGCGTCTGATTGCCGATGGGCATATGGTTGTCGGTTTTGATGGCATGACCACCTATTATGATATTCGCCTTAAGCATAAGCGGCACGAAATTCTCGGGAAAACCAATGGCTTTCGCGCCCATATCGCCATGCTTGAAGACAAGGATGCCCTGGCCAAGGCGGTCGCCGATTGTCAGCCCGATGTGATTGTCCATCTCGCTGCCCAGGCCGGTGTGCGCTATAGCCTTGAAAACCCTGAAGCCTATGTCAGCGCCAATATGGTGGGCACCTTCAATGTGCTTGAGGCGGCCCGCGAAGCGGGGGTCAAGCACTTGATGCTCGCCTCAACCAGCTCGGTCTATGGCGGCAATGAAAAAATGCCATTTATGGAAACCGACCTGACTGACGCGCCAATGACGCTCTATGCCGCGACCAAAAAGGCTGGCGAGTCGATGAGCCATTCCTATGCCCATCTTTGGAAAATTCCGACCACCTGCTTTCGTTTCTTTACCGTTTATGGCCCCTGGGGGCGTCCGGACATGGCGTTGTTCAAATTCGTCAAGGCGATCGAGGAAGACCAACCCATTGATGTTTATGGCGAAGGCAAGATGGGCCGCGACTTCACCTATATCGATGATCTGGTCGAGGGCATTACGCGGCTGGTCGATTGCGTGCCGGGTCAGCCAGTAACCGGCGAGGGTGTCACCGATTCCCTGTCCCCGGTGGCACCATGGCGGGTGGTCAATATTGCAGGAGGTCAGCCGGTTGGGTTGATGCCCTTCATTGAGACCATCGAGAAATGCCTCGGCAAGGAAGCCAAAAAGAACATGATGCCCATGCAGATGGGCGATGTGCGCGAAACCTTTGCCGATGCCAGCCTGTTGAAGGCATTGACCGGTTTCACCCCCGAGATCAGTGTCGAAGAGGGCGTGTCGGCCTTTGTCGACTGGTACCGGACTGACTACGCCAAGCTCTGATCCGCGCGCTGCGTATACAAGCTGTCACGCCCGGAATAGACTGAAGCGATCAAGTACGGCGCGAGGGAGGCATGCGTGACGGACAAGGTAACACCGATCGGCACGGCATATCGGCATCCCTCAGGCGCGGCCAGCGTTGAGGAAGCGCTGAATGCCTTCAGCCTGTTCCGCGAATATTTTCAGGGCGCGATCGGTGTCGACGCCGAGGCGCGGATTACCTGGATCGATGCGCGCTATCGCAAGCTCTTGAAACTGCCGGATGATTTCGATCCAAACGGCCTGCCGGTCGAAGAGTTGATCCCCCATTCCCTGATGCGGCAAGTGGTGGAAACCGGGCGGCCGATGCTGCTCGACATCATGGATTTTGACGACCGCCAATTCGTCGTCTGCCGCTTTCCCATTCGCGATGACGATGGAGCTTTGCAGGGGGCGGCAGGGTTTGTGTTCTATGACAATGTCGACCATTTGCAGCCGATTTTGAAAAAGTTCGAGACGCTAAAAACCCAGCTGAACCGGGCCAGAGCGGCGCTGAGGCGGGAGCGGCAGACCAAATATTCGCTGGCCAATTTCATTGGTGCCAGCGAGGTTGTGAAGGATCTCAAGGCTCAGGTGCGGCGCTTTGCGCTGCGCGACGGGCCGGCGCTGATCCTTGGGGAAACCGGGACCGGCAAGGAGCTTTTAGCCCATGCGATTCACCAGTCTTCGGACCGGGCGGAGGGGCCGTTTGTGGCGGTGAATATGGCCGCGGTGCCAGAATCCCTTTTGGAATCAGAGTTCTTCGGCACAGCACCCGGGGCGTTTACCGGGGCGGAGAAGAAGGCGCGGAAGGGCAAGTTCGAGCTGGCGCATGGGGGGACATTGTTCCTTGACGAGATCGGCGACATGCCCCTCGCGCTGCAGGCAAAATTCCTGCGGGTGCTGCAGGAGGGGGAAATAGAGCCTCTCGGGTCGAACAGCATCAAGAAGATAGATGTGCGCGTGATTTCAGCCACTTCGCAGGATCTGGATGAAAGATTACAAAACAAGACATTCAGGGCCGATCTTTACTACCGCTTGGCGGTGCTGACGGTGAATGTGCCGCCCCTGCGCGACCGGCTGGACGATATGCCGGTGCTGGCCGAACGGCTGCTGGAGGCGGTGCCGCGCATGGTCGATATGCCGGCCTGGGAGATCGCCGCCGACGCTATTGCCGTACTGCAGGATCATGACTGGCCGGGCAATGTGCGCGAGCTGGGCAATGTGCTGGAGCGGGCGGCGGCCATGGCCCGCAACGAACATCTCGATGCCGACCTGATCGCCAGAGTTATGCCGAAGCGGGGCAGGGCCGCACCAGTGCTGCCCGGCTCTGGGTTGGCTGATGCGGTGGCTGGTGCGGAAAAGCGCGCTATTGTTGAGGCGTTGGCGGCGGCCAATGGCCAGAAAAGTGCGGCGGCTGAAAGCCTCGGCGTGTCGCGGTCGCAGTTTTACGAGAAGCTGAAACGGTATGATCTCGGCTAGATTATCGGATAGACCCACCCCGTAAAATCAGCTTCATTCACCCTGTGGGATGAATGGGAACCCGAGCTTGGGCGCAAATTACCCCATCCCTCCGATATCCCGGATGCCCCGTCCAGCTATCCGGACACGCAGCCAGGCCATTCGTCTTACCCTCATTTCAAACCACCCGGTTTCCGGGCTTTCCCCGCTTTGGCACGCATCTTGATATGTAAGCGTCAAAAGCCGGGCACAAAGCCCGTGAGTATGGGTGGAGGCACGTTTGACGGACACGAATCCGCAAAAAGCAATTCTGGTGACCGGGTCAACCAGTGGCATCGGGCAGGCTATTGCCAAGAAATTCGCGGCGCTTGGTTATGATGTGGCGGTCAATGGCTTCGAACCGGAAGCAGATGTGGCCGCGGCGGTTGCCGATATCAGCAAAGGCGCAACCGGGCAGGTCGCCTATTTTCAGGCGGATCTGGGGGCCGGGGCCGCCGGGTTTGATCTGGTCAATGCGGTGATCGCAAAATTCGGCCGGCTGGATGTACTAGTCAATAATGCCGGCGTGCAAAAGGTCGCGCCGATTGATGAACTGCCACCCGAAGACTGGGACCGCATCCGCGCCATCAGCCTTGATAGCGCCTTTCATTGCATTCGCGCCGCCCTGCCCGGCATGAAAGCGCGCAAGGCCGGGCGGATTATCAATATTTCCTCGGCCCACGGGTTGCGCGCATCCCCGTTCAAATCCGCCTATGTGGCGACCAAGCACGGGGTGATCGGGCTGACCAAAACAGTGGCGCTCGAAGTGGCCGAAATGGGCATTACCTGCAATGCCATTTGCCCCGGCTATGTGTGGACGCCGCTGGTGGAACGCCAGCTCAATGATCAGGCCAAGACCCATAACATGAGCCCCGAGGACGTGATCCGCAACATCATGCTGGCCCCGCAACCGACCAAGCAGTTTGTGCAACCTGAGGAGATTGCCGAACTGAGCGCCTATCTGGCCTCGGACTGGGCCCGCTCGATCACCGGGACATCCATATCGATTGATGGCGGCTGGACGGCGAAATAGGGGCCCGGCTGAAACCAGACACTTTTAAAATGAAAGCTTAGAAAAGGGCGGGTGCCCGAAGGGAGGAATGGATGAAGTTTTTCAGGCAAATGGGAGTCACCAGTCTGGCGGTTTTGCTGGGCAGTGTGATGAGTGTTTCGGCCTTTGCCGGTGACACGATCAAGATCGCCCATGTCTATGGCAAGACCGGTGCGCTCGAGGCCTATGCCACCCAGTCGCATAATGGACTGATGCTCGGGCTCGAATATCTGACCAATGGCACGATGGAAATTGCCGGCAAGAAGATTGAGGTGATCGAAAAGGACACCCAGTTGCAACCCGATATTGGCCGCTCGCTGCTGGCGGAAGCCTATGGCGATGACGAGGTGGATATTGCCATCGGGCCGGTCAGTTCCGGCGTGGCGCTGGCCATGCTGCCGGTGGCCGAGGAATATGGCAAGATCCTGATTGTCGAGCCGGCCGTGGCCGACAGCATTACCGGCGAGAACTGGAACCGGTTCATTTTCCGCACCGGGCGCAACTCGTCGCAGGACGCGATTTCCAATGCCGTGGCGCTGGGCAAGCCGGGGGTGAAGATTGCAACTTTGGCGCAGGATTATGCCTTTGGCCGGGATGGCGTGGCCGCGTTCAAGGAAGCGCTTGAAGGCACCGGTGCCGAACTGGTGCATGAGGAATATGCGCCGACCGACACCACCGATTTCACCGCATCCGGCCAGCGTATCTTTCAGGCGCTTGAAGGCGAGGAAGGGCGCAAGATCATTTTCGTGATCTGGGCCGGTGGCGGCAATCCGCTGGGCAAGCTCAATGACATGGAGCCCTCGCGTCTCGGCATCGAGATTGCGACCGGTGGCAATATCCTGCCCGCACTCGTTGCCTATAAGGCGTTCCCCGGCATGGAGGGGGCGACCTATTATTACTATGAGAACCCCGAAAACCCGATCAATGACTGGCTGGTAACCGAGCATGAAAAGCGCTTCGGCACCCCGCCCGATTTCTTCACTGCCGGTGGCTTTGCCGCAGCGGCGGCCGTGGTCAAGGCACTCGAGACCACCAAGGGCGACACCGATACCGAAACCCTGATCTCGACCATGGAAGGCATGTCGTTTGATACCCCCAAGGGCATGATGACATTCCGCCCCGAAGACCATCAGGCCATGCAGGACATGTTCCACTTCAAGATTGAAGTACAGGATGGCGTGGATTGGGGCGTGCCCGCTTTGGTCGAAGTGATCAAGGCGGAAGACATGCACGTGCCGGTGCGGAACTAAGGCTTCCGCCGAAGCCCGGGGTGAGGGGTGTTCCTAACCGCCTCTCACTCCATCCTTTTCATGCAGTGATTTTGATTGGCCCTTTGGGCCGCCCCGCCCCGCCCGAAACACGTGAGGGAGAAGGGGAGAGCAATTTACAATCAGGACCAGAGATGACCGCACCCGTGCTTGAAACCCGTGACCTGACCATCCGCTTTGGCGGCCATGTGGCGGTGAATGCGGTTTCCTATCAGTTCCGGCCCGACCGGCTGGTGGCGATTGTGGGACCGAACGGGGCGGGCAAGACCACCTATTTCAACCTGATCTCCGGCCAGTTGACCGCAACTGGCGGCGCGGTGCTGCATCAGGGGCGCGACATCACCAGAATGTCGGTGCCCGAGCGCACGCGGCGCGGCATCGGCCGGGCGTTTCAGCTGACGAACCTGTTTCCACGCCTGTCGGTGATCGAGAATGTGCGCCTTGCCATTCAGGCCCGGCAGAAACGCGCCATGCATCTGCTATCTCTCGCCGATGGCGACACCGAAATGCTGGCGGCGGCTGAGGGCTATTTGCAGCGCTGCGGGCTGATCGAGCGGCGGCATGACCGCGCCGCCAACCTGCCGCATGGCGATCAGCGCAAGCTGGAAGTGGCGATGCTGCTGGCGCTTGAAAGCGACATTGTGATGTTTGACGAACCGACCGCCGGCATGAGCGCCGATGAGGCCCCGGTCATTCTCGAACTGATCCAGGAGATCAAGGACGACAGCTCCAAGACCATTATCCTGGTCGAGCACAAGATGGACGTGATCCGCTCGCTGGCTGACGAAATCATGGTTTTGCACAATGGCGAACTGGTCGCCTCGGGTAACCCCGAAGAGGTGATGAGTTCGCAGATCGTGCGCGAAGCCTATTTGGGGACCGGGGGGAAATAATGGGAATTTCGGGAGGACACGAGAATGGTGGCGACTGAGAATCTGCTCACCCTTGCGGGCGTGCATACCCATATCGGGCAGTACCATATTCTGCATGGCGTCGACCTTGAGATACCGCGCGGCCAGCTGACCATGCTGCTCGGCCGCAACGGGGCGGGCAAGACCACGACCATGCGCACCATTATGGGCCTCTGGCATGCCGGGCAGGGGACAATCACCTATAAGGGTGAGGATATCACCAAATTGCGCACTCCCGAGATCGCCCGGCGCGGCATTGCCTATGTGCCCGAAAACATGGGCGTGTTCGGCACGCTCAGCGTTGAGGAAAACATGGTGCTGGCCGCAAGGAGCGGGGATTTCGACGAGGCGCGGCTGGAATGGATCTTTGATCTGTTCCCGGCCATGCAGAAATTCTGGAAATGGCAGGCCGGGCAATTATCCGGCGGGCAAAAGCAGATGCTGGCCATTGCCCGCGCCATTATCGAACCCGCCGACCTGTTGCTGATTGACGAACCAACCAAGGGGTTGGCCCCGGCGATTGTCGATGCGCTGGCGCGAGCGATCATGGAACTGAAAAAAACCGGGGTGACGATTTTGATGGTCGAGCAGAATTTTGGCTTGGCCACACGAGTGGGCGACAGCGTGGCGGTGATGGACGATGGCCGCATCGTCCATACCGGAGACATGGCCGAACTGGCAGCAGATGCGGATTTACAGAGCCGGTTTCTGGGCCTGCACATGAAAGGGAATGCAGCATGAGCGCCTCAGACCGACCGGTCTCGATGACCGATGAAAAGCCCGGCATTTCGGGCTTTGTGCTGGCGCGGCTGGCCTATTTTACCGTGCCTTTTTTGATGATCCTGGCCTTTGTGCCGATTGGCAATGTCTCGGTCTGGGCGACACTGACCCTTGCCGGGCTGGCCATGGGGCTGATGATTTTCATGATGGCCTCGGGCCTGACCCTGGTGTTCGGGTTGATGGATGTGCTCAATTTTGGCCACGGGGCGATGATTTCGGTCGGGGCCTTTGCCGGGGTTTCGGCGCTATTGGCGCTGACCCCGCTTTATTTGTCCTCATCGGTAGAGCTCAACCTGCTGGCGTTGTTGCTGGCAGCGCTTGTGGCCATGGCTGCCGCCGGAGTGCTGGGCTTTGTTTTCGAGCGCACCCTGATCCGCCCAGTGTATGGCAATCACCTCAAGCAGATCCTGATCACCATGGGCGGGCTGATCGTGATCGAGCAATTGATCGTTGTGGTCTGGGGGCCGAATGAAATTCCCATCCCGCGCCCCGAGAGCCTGAAGGGTGCCTTTGTCTTCGGCGATATCGTGATGGAAAAATACCGGCTGCTGGCGGTGGCCGTCGGCTTGGCGCTGTTTGCCATGCTACGGGTTTTGCTGACGCAAACCCGTATAGGTTTGCTTGTGCGCGCCGGAGTGGAAAACCGCGAAATGGTCGAGGCGCTCGGCTATCGCGTCTCGCTGTTGTTCATCGGCGTGTTTGTGGTGGCCTCGGCGCTGGCCGGGCTCGGCGGCATCATGTGGGGGCTTTATGACGAGGTGATCACCGCGCAAATGGGCATGAGCGTGATGATCCTCGTTTTCATCACCATCATCATTGGCGGGCTGGGCTCGATCGAGGGCTGTTTTCTTGCCGCCCTGCTGATCGGGCTGACCAATAATTATGTCGCCTTCCTGTCGCCAAAGCTGGCGTTGGGTTCGGGCATTATCCTGATGGTTCTGGTGTTGATGTGGCGGCCGCAGGGCCTGTTGCAAAGGTGAGGGCGATGTTGACGAAAATCCTTTCCGGCGACCGGCCGGGCAAACCGCTGCTCTCGCTGATCATTATCGGCATCGTGCTCTGCCTCGCCTTTGCGCCGTTTCTGTTTCCCGGCACACGGGCGCTCGATACGGCGGCGCGGATCTGCATCATCATTGCGCTTGTCGCCAGCTATGATTTGTTGCTGGGCTATACCGGCATCGTCTCGTTTGCCCATACGATGTTTTTTGGCCTCGGCGCTTACGGCGTGGCGATTGCCAGTTCCAATATGGGCGCGGGCTGGGACGCGATCGGGCTGGGTGCGCTTTGCGGGGTGGGGCTGGCCATGGCGCTGGCCTTTGTCATCGCGCTGGCTTCCCTGCGGGTGCGGGCGATCTTTTTTGCCATGATTACTCTCGCGGTTGCCTCGGTATTCGGCATTCTCGTTTCCCAGCTTTACACCCTGACCGGGGGCGAGGATGGACTGAGCTATAAAGTGCCCAAAATCCTGACGCCGGCCTTCAAGCTGGCAGATTTCCGCATTCTCGATGTGCGGCTGGATGGCAAATTGCTCGCCTATTATCTGGTGTTCGTCGGGGCGGTGCTGTTGTTTCTGGTCTTGTTGCGGGTGGTCAATTCGCCGTTCGGGCGGGTGCTGCAAGCGATCCGCGAGAATGATTTCCGCGCCGAGGCGCTGGGCTACAAGACGGTTTTTTACCGCACCATTGCCACCTGCATTTCCGCAGCCGTGGCCGCGCTGGCCGGGGTGCTGTTCGCCATATGGCTGCGCTATACCGGGCCGGACACGGTGCTCTCGCTCGATCTGATGATCAATATTCTCGTCATGCTGGTGATCGGCGGCATGGGGACCATGTGGGGGGCGGTGCTGGGCGCGACGATTTTCGTGCTGGCGCAAAACTATCTGCGCGAGGTGATGGGGGCGGCGAGCCATCTGACCGCGAACATTCCGTTTGTCACCGATCTCCTGCATCCGGACCGCTGGCTGTTCTGGCTCGGCCTGCTGTTCATCATCAGCGTTTACACCTTCCCCACCGGCATTGTCGGCAGGTTTCGGGGGACCGAGGAATGAGCGGACCACGTTCGAGTTATTTCACCCTTTGTGAGCGGGAAATCCATGTCACCCAATGGGGTGAACGTGACCGGCCAGCACTGGTGCTTTGGCACGGACTGGTGCGGACGGGGCGGGACTTCGACACGCTGGCGGCGGCGCTGGCAGATGAGTATTTCATTCTGGCACCAGACACGCTGGGGCGGGGGCTGAGCCAATGGGCCAGAGACCCGAGGGCTGAATACACGCTTTCAAATTTCGGGCGCATGGCCGAGGACCTGCTCGACCAGCTCAATATCAAAACCTGCCGCTGGGTGGGCACCTCGATGGGCGGGGCGATTGGCATGCATGTCGCAGGCGGGCGCTTGCGCGAGCGGATCAGCCATCTGGTGATCAATGATATTGGGCCCGAACTGGCGCCAAGCGCCGTGGAGCGCATTATCAATTATGTCGGCAAGCCACCGCGCTTTGAAACAATCGCCGAACTGGAGACGTGGCTGCGCCAGGTCTATGCCCCCTATGGGCATCTCAGTGCAGCCGAATGGCGGCAGATGGCCGAAACCTCATCGCGCCGGAAAGATGATGGCGGGCTGACGCTGCATTATGATCCACGTATCGTTGCGCAGTTCGAGGCCAATGACGGGCTGGGGGACCAATGGGCCGATTATGACGCGATCACAGCCAAGACCCTGCTGCTGCGCGGGGCGGAGAGCGACCTGCTGACCCCGGCCCTGGCAGACGACATGACCCGCCGCGGCCCGAAGGCGACACGCGTGGACGTCGACGGCGTCGGCCATGCCCCGGCGCTGAATGTTCCGGGGCAGATTGCTTTGGTGCGGGATCGGCTGGGGTAACCCGGATCAGCTAGCGCACGGCCTCCACGAGGCGCTGGCAGGCGGCGGGGAGGTTGGCTTTGTCGCGCAATAGTGCGCCGCCGATCAGATAGATCACGTCCTTGCCATAGGCCGCCTGCATTTCGGGCACCCGCTCAAGGGTCATGCCACCGCCCGGCGCGGGGAGGATAGGTTTGAGACCGCCGAATTCGTCACTGCACCCGGCAACAATCGACAGGCATTCATCCCGCGAAAAGCCAAAGCGACCGCCGAAATTGGGATAGACTACGGCATCCACGCCCATCATCCGCTGCATCTGCCCGTAAAAGAACCGGTGCGAAAAACCGGTGGTGGGGGTGATGACATTGGCACCGCCAAAGGTGGGGTGCGAGATGATGGGCAGGCCAAAGCTCTCGTCTGCGGCCAAGGTTCTGGCGACATCAAAGCCAACCAGTGACGGGGCCAGCATAACCCCGCCAGCTCCCGCTTCCTTGGCCATGAAGGCCCGGTCAAACACTTCACGCGCAGGCCCGGTGATATTGGGCACATAGGTAGTGGTAAAGCCGGTTTTGGCATTCGCCGCGGCAATGGCGTCGACACAGGCTTTTAGCCGGTCGGCATAAGGGGAAGTGTGCTGGTTGGCGAGCCCATGGTCATCCTTGACCATATGCATGCCGCCCAGGGCAAAATCGTGGGCCAGCTTTGCCAATTCGCTTGTGGGAAGCCCCACCGGCTTGATCGCGGACATCAGGATCGGGCCATCATGCGCCCCTGTACGTTGGCGCAAGCCTTCGGCACCAAAGCGCGGACCGGGACAAAGCGCCTTCAACCCTTCTGACAGGCTCATGGTCTCAACCCGGGTGCCGGTCTTGATCGAGGAATTGCCGAAAACAATGTTCAGCAATTGCAGGAAATCGCCGCCGACATCATCCTCGCTATAGGAGAGGGTCGCCAGGAAGCCACCGCGTGAATCGGTGCTCGGGGTGATGGTTTCCACCTGCCCAAGAATTTCATCGCGCACATAACCATCGGGCACGATATCGCGCGGAATTTCTACCGTTTGCTCGGTGGCCACATCGAGGGCGCGCGCCTGCGCGTCCGCCGCATTGTCGGCCGCCAGCCAATAGGTAACTGTAAACCGGGCCATTAAAGCGCTTCCGCCTTCTCGCTTGAATGCACGCTGTCGAGACGGACTGCTTCGAGTTCCTCATCGGCAACGCCCAGATCTTTGCCAAGCAGATCGCCAATGGCAGCAACCAGCGCACTGGCATCCAGCCCGTATTTCTTCATCAGATAGGGTTTGGAGGCCCCATGAGCAAAAGTGTCCTGCAGACCCAGACGCCGCAATTTGATCCCCAGACCTTCTTCGGCCAGGATCTCGGCAACCAGTGAACCAAGACCACCATTGATGGTGTGGTTCTCAAGGGTGACAATGCCCTTTTTGCCGCGTGCCGCAGCGATAAGGGTGTCCCGATCAAACGGCTTGAGGGTCGAGGCGTGCAGGTGATGCACACCGACATTGCGAGCCTTGAGCGGTTCTGCGGCGCGCATAGCTTCCTCGGTGCACACACCGGAGGTGACGACCAGAATGTCGTCACCTTCCGAGAGAGTGCGCAGCTTGTTGAATTCGAACGGGGTGGAGAACAGGCGCGGCACCGAGCCACGCAGAACCCGGACATAGACCGGGCCGTCAATGGCGTCGGCGACCTCAAGCACGGTCTCAACCTCGGTGGCGTCACCGGTTTCAAGAATGGTCATATTGGGGATGGCGCGCATCACCGATATGTCCTCAATCGCTTGGTGGGTAATGCCGCCTGGCGTGGTAATGCCCGGCAGAAAGCCCATCAGCCGCACCTTACGGTTGGAATAGGCTATTGAATTGATCAGCTGATCATAGGGGCGGCGATAAAGAAAGACCGCGAAGGTGTGCAGGAAGGGACGGAACCCCTGCATTGCCATGCCGCCGGCAAAGCTGAGCATGTTCTGCTCAGCCATGCCCAGTGAGAGGAATTGTTCGGGATGCCGGTCGCGAAATCCATCCACTTCACATGAAGAGGTAAGATCGGCGGACAGACAGATGACTTCGGGGCGCGCGGTCGCGAAAGCTTCGAAAGCCTTGGCGTAGGGGCGATTGACGAGTTCGACCATTGGTTTCAGGTCCCTATATTATGGCTTCGTCGACGCCGAGTTCGGCGGCTATGGCGGATTGCATTTCGGCGCGTTCTTCAGGCGTTTTGAAACGCACATAGTGCAGGCGCGGGAAACGCTTTTGCAAAAATGGCATGCCTTCAAATGGCGAAGTATTGGCAAGGATCACCAGCGGCTTGCCCGGCTCACCACCACTGGCGGCAGCCCGCAATGCATCAAGATCATGGCCATTGACCGAGAACGTGGTCGCGCCAAAGGCTTCGACCCGTGCCGGCAGATCACCAAGATCAAGAACACTCGACATGGCGCCGTCGCATTGCTGGCGGTTCACATCGACGATAACGCCGATATTGTCGATGCCATGATAGGCCATGGCTGCAAGGCATTCCCAGGTCTGGCCTTCCTGGAATTCGCCGTCCGACATATAGACCCAGACCTTGCCCTTCTCCCCGTTGCGCTTGCGCGCCCAGGCGATGCCGGAAGCCATGGAAAGGCCTTGCGCCAGCGAACCTGTGGTCACTTCCATGCCGGGGCTGTGCTCGGCACCGATCATTTCAACAGAACCACCGTCGCGATTGAAATGGTCAAGCGCGTCCTCATCCATACGCCCGATCTGGATCAGGGCCGAATAAATGACGAGGGCATAATGGGCCGGTGAGATGATGAACCGGTCATATTCAGGTGCGAAAGGCCCGTGATAGCCCGCACCGGTGAAGGCATCGGGATTGTCGGCCGAGGGAACGCCGGCGAAGGGCAAAGGCACTTTCGGTAAGGTTGGCTCGCCGAGATGGAGCACTTCATTATACATGAGCGCCAGCGTTTCGGCGGCGGAACAGGCCTGGCTGAGATAGCCGCCATTATTGCGCATGGTGTGCAGGAAGACGCGGCGGCGAATGCCCGCGGCGATATCTTCGGTTGTTTGCTGATTGGATAGGGACATAAATCTACTGCCGCTCGGGAAACAGGGAAAGAAGACCTTGAGGCGAGGCATCGGCTATGCCGCGCTCGGTAATCAGGCCGGTGATCAAACGGGCGGGGGTGACATCAAAAGCGGGATTGCCCGAGGGGGTGCCATCCGGTGAGATGCGCACCTGAATGATATTTCCAGATGCATCACGCCCTTGCACCAGCGCCACTTCATCGCCATCCCGTTCTTCAATAGGAATTTCGGCAACGCCGTCCTTCACCGTCCAGTCAATGGTCGGGGAGGGCAGGGCGACGTAAAACGGCACGCCATTATCCTTGGCGGCGAGCGCTTTGAGATACGTGCCGATCTTGTTGCAGACATCACCATTGGCCGTGGTGCGGTCGGTGCCGACAATCACCATGTCGACCATGCCGTGCTGCATCAAATGGCCGCCGGCATTATCAACGATCAGCGTGTGCGGCACGCCATGTCCGTTCAATTCCCATGCGGTGAGCTGGGCACCCTGGTTGCGGGGACGCGTCTCATCGACATAGACGTGCACCTTGATGCCTTCTTCCACCGCCAGATAGATCGGCGCGGTTGCTGTGCCATAGTCGACGGTGGCCAACCACCCGGCATTGCAATGGGTCAGGATATTTACCGGCTCACCCGGCTTTTTGCCGGCCGCAATCTTGCGGATGATTTCCAGACCATGAGTGCCGATGGTGCGGTTGAGTTCGGTATCCTCATCGGCAATTTCGCCCGCCCGTTTATAGGCAGCTTCAAGCCGGTCCGCTGGCGCGAGCGGGCCAAGGACCGCGCGCATTTCGTCAAGCGCCCATTTGAGGTTGATCGCGGTGGGCCGTGTCTCGTGCAAGTGTTCCCAGGCCGCATCGAGCGCCTTGTCGCTCGGGTCATTGGCCATGGCGAAGGCCATGCCATAGGCGGCAGTGACCCCGATCAGGGGGGCGCCACGCACCCACATGTCGCGAATGGCAATGGCCGCCTCCTCGAGCGTTTTCAGGGTGACAACCCGAAACTCGTGCGGCAACCAGCGCTGATCGATAATATCAACGGCGCGGCCATCTTCATTCAGCCAGATAGTGCGATAGTGACGATCTCCGACTTTCATACAGCCATCTCCTGTTGCAGCCGTTCGGCCAGATTGTTGACTTCGGTTATTGAGTGAATGATGCCCCGGTTGACCGCGATATGCCGCCCCAGCTTGAGGGCCTTTGCCTCGCAGCTGGCGCGCAAATCCGCATCCTCAATGCTTTCAAAATCGGCATTATGGGCAAGCCCGAGAATACGACGATGCATTTCAATGCCGGCAAAGCCGAGCGCATCCACCCAGATATCGTGCAGGACACCGTCAAGCGCCTGCTCGGACCCCAGGATATCGCCCTGATCCTCGAACAGGCTGGCCTGATAGAGAATACCGGTACGTTCGGTGCGCCAGAGATTGGCAAATTCAGCCGCGAAGGTGTTCCAGATTTCAGTAATTGTGGTCAGTACGAATGCACGCATGTCATCGCGGTCGCCGTTCTGCTCGTGGCCGGACTGGGAGAAATAATTCATCCAGAAATTGGCCAGCATCATGCCCACGTCAAAAGCCATCGGGCCGTAAAAGGCAAACTCGGGATCGATGACCTTGGTCTCACCGGGAATGACCATGACCGAGCCGGTGTGCAAATCGCCATGCAACAAGGTTTCCGCCTTGGCCGCAAACAGGTGCTTCATGGCTTGGGCTGCGACCTTGAGGTCGCGGTCAGCCCGCAATTCTTTCACCAGCCCATCCAGCTGCGGGCTGGTGTGGGCGTTCATTTCTGCATCGAAATAGGGATCCGAGAACACAAGGTTTTCGGTGATATCGCAAAGTTCGGCATTGTCTGCGAACAACGCCAGATCTGCTTTGCGCTTTTTGGTATCCATGGACAGATCGGAGCCGCGGAACAGGGTGCGGGCAACGAAAAGCCCCAGATCCGGCCCGAGACCGGGCAGGATCTGCCCCTCAATCAGCGCCTGCCGCAAGATGATGTGCGGGCTGAGGAATTCCATGATGATCAGCGCTTGGGTTTCATCGAAATGCAGCACTTCGGGTACCATGCCAGGCATACGATCCGCCTGACGGATCAAGGCGTTATACTCGAAAAATGAGCGCTTGAGGGGCAGCGGCCAGCTATCGCCGACAAGGCGCACATAGGGCAATGCCTGCTTGACAATGACACTGCCATCCGGCCCCTCGACAATGAAAACCAGGTTGAGATTGCCGTCACCGACCTCACGCACTTTCCATGTGGAAGCATCGGTGCCGATGCGATCCGTCAAGGCGCTGTTGCTGCCAAGTCGCTGGGGTAGTGACGCCGTGGTAAGCGCCTCGAAAGCCTGATTATCCACCATTTCCACCTCCCTGGATCGAATGGACGCCGCCTGGATGGGCGCGTTCTGTCTCAACGTTGGTAAGACAGGATGTTGTCAAATGTCAAGGCGCTTGACATTTGGTAGCCAGAGGCCATAACGTCAAACTAGGGAGGAACAATATGGTCAAAGAACCCGTGTTCCGCATATCCGGCTTGCGTAAGTCGTTCGGCCCGATAACGGTGCTGGACGGCGTGGATCTGACGCTCGATGCCGGTGCGGTTACAGTATTGATGGGCGCCAATGGCGCGGGTAAATCCACGCTGGTGAAAATCGTCAGCCGGGTCTATCCGAGCAGCGGCGGCACCATCACGCTGGCCGGCAAGCCCTTTGCGCCAGCAACGCCTGCGGATGCGATCCGCCAGGGCGTTGTGACCGTGCATCAGAACATTAATGACGGCGTCGTTGCCGACCTTGATGTCGCGACCAATTTGACCCTCGACCGCCTCTGCGGAGCCGGTGCGAAGATGATTTTCAATCCCCGCCAGGTGCGCCGCGACGCAAAAATCGTTGCCGAGCGTGTTGGCCTCAAGGTCAGCCTCAACGCCAAGGTTGCCGACCTGACCCTTGCCGACCGCCAGATGGTGGCACTGGCCCGCGCCATGGCGCATGAGCCGGAAGTGCTTATTCTCGACGAACCGACATCCTCCCTGTCGACAGCGGAGGCCGACCGGCTTTTCACCCTGCTTGACCGGTTGAAGGCGCGGGGCGTGGCCATTCTTTATATATCGCATCGCATGTCGGATATCCGCCGGCTTGCCGACAGGATTGTCAGCCTGAGAGACGGGCGGATTACCGGTGTGTTCGAGGGCGACAATCTCGATTATGAGGGCGCGGTCAACGCCATGCTAGGCCAGTCGATATCCCAGGGCACCGTGACAGTTCGCGCGCCCGGCGCGCCGGTATTCACCGCCGAGAATTTGCAAATCGCCCCGACCGCCAGGCCAATGTCGCTGACACTGGGGCAGGGCGAGGTTGTGGTGGTCACCGGGCTGGTGGGTGTAGGCAAGACCGCACTGGCCGAAACCCTGTTCGGTTTCCGGTCCGCCCATGGCGGCACCATGGTGCTGGATGGCAAACCCTATGCGCCGCGTAGCACCCATGAGGCAATCGACAAGGGTGTGTTTCTGGTTGCCAAGGATCGCGGCGAGAACGGTATCGTTCCCGACTTCAATCTTTATGAGAACATGTCACTGCCCTTTCTCAGGCGGCTGGCAGATTTCTCGATCCTGAGGCGCAACCGTGAGCGCCAGCAGGCCCAGCAACAAATCGAAGCGCTTAATATTGTCTGCCGCGGCGACAGGGATGAATTGTCCATGCTATCCGGCGGCAATCAGCAAAAGGTTATGGTCGCACGCTGGCTGACGCAGTCGGCCCGGCTGCTTATTCTCGATGAACCGTTCCAGGGCGTCGATATTGCCGCCCGGCGCGATATTGCCGCCAAATTGCGCGCCTCGGCTGATGGCCGCGCCACACTGGTATTTCTCACCGAGCTCGACGAAGCCTTTGAAATCGCCGACCGCATTCTGGTGATGTCCGAACACACCATTGTGGGCGAGCACAATAATGGCGCAATCGATTCTGACCGATTGCTGGCGGAAATCGCCGGCATCCATTCAACCGTTCAATAAATGACGAGCACAGGCTCCGAGGACATCATGGCTTCAGACACAACGGCGCCCCGGCCCATCGACACATCCAGCACCACCGTTCGCGAATATGCCATCCGCTATGGTTTTCTGGCGCTGCTGGTGGGGCTGGTTATCTTCTTTTCCATCTCCTCGCGCGGTTTTGCCTCACCGCAAAGTGCGGTGTTCATCCTGCAGTCGGTATCGATCACCGGCATCCTGGCACTTGGGGTAACCGCCACTCTGGTGGTCGGAGGTTTTGACCTCTCCATCGGTTCTGTCGCCACCACCTCCATGATGGCGTCATCCTATGTCATGGTTGTGCTGGGCTGGGACACAACGGCGGCGGTGATGACCTGCCTGCTGGTCGGGGTCGCTGTGGGGTTCATCAATGGCGTGCTGATTGTTTACATGCGTGTGCCCGATCTGCTGGCCACGCTGGGCATGATGTTTCTTCTGGTCGGCTTGCAGCGCATTCCAACCGAGGGGCGTTCGATTGCAACAGGCATGTCCCTGCCGGACGGCACCACGGCCACCGGCACGTTCAGCGCGGATTTTCTGGCGCTGGGGCGGCATCGGTTTGATTTCTTCCTGCCTGACCTGCTGCCCGTCTCGGTGGTCGTTCTCATCGTTCTTGCCGTCGTCATCTGGTTCTTTCTTGAATATACCCGTTTTGGACGGATGATGTATGCGGTGGGCTCCAACGAGCGCGCGGCGCAATTGGCCGGCGCGCCGGTCAATGCCTACAAGATCTGGGCCTATATCATTTCAGGCGTGTTTGCCTCGATCGGTGGCATTCTTCTGGCCGCCCGGCTGGGGCGCGGCGATATCGCCTCGGGCAATAACCTGTTGCTCGATTCAGTTGCCGCGGCCCTGATCGGCTTCGCGGTTCTGGGCGCTGCCAAGCCCAACGCATTCGGCACCGCCATCGGCGCGCTGTTCGTCGGCATCCTGTTGCAGGGGCTGACGATGATGAACGCGCCTTATTACACCCAGGATTTCGTCAAAGGGGCCGTGCTGGTTATTGCACTGGTATTCACTTTCGCCCTGTCGAAACGCGGTAAGCGCTAAAGGCCATGCCTGACGCTACCGAAGCATAATCCAACCAGGAGGAGACTATTAATGATCAAGCGTAGAACTTTGGGCAAATTCGCCCTGGCACTGGCCGGCGCGACAGCACTGGGCGGCGGTGCCATTGCACAGGACATGCCGGCACCCTTGGACAATCCCGGCGATGTGACCATTGCCCTTGTGCGTTACCTGTCGACCGGTGACTTCTTCCAGGCCTATCTGTCGGGTGTCGAAAGCCAGGCCGCTGCAATCGGCGTGAACCTGCGCGTGCTCGACAGCCGTCAGGACGCAGCCCTGCAGGCCGACATGGTGGATCAGGCAATCGCACTGGGTGTTGATGGCATCATCATTCAGCACGGCCTGACCGAGAGCATGCAGGAAGCCGCGCAGCGCGCGGTTGATGCAGGCATCAAGGTTGTGGCCTTCGACGTGAATGTCGAAAACCCGGCCATTCCGCAGATTGAACAATCTGACCACGACCTGTCCCGTCTGGCCCTTGAGCAGGCAATTGCCGATCATGGCGACAGCTGGACCGCCGGCTATGTCTATGTCGCCGGTATTGCCCCGCTCGATCGCCGGGACGAAGTGTGGAAAGAGTACAAGGCAAAATATTCCGGTATCAATGAAGTGGCCCAGTTCGGCACGCTCGACAACCCGATTGCCAATTCCGTTGCCAATCAGGCGCGTTCAATCCTTGCGGCCAATCCCGATATCACCGTCATGTTTGCCCCTTATGACGAATTCGCCAAGGGTGTGAAGATTGCCGTTGATGAAGCCGGGATGTCCTCGCAGGTTGATATCTATTCTGCCGACGTTTCGACTGCGGATATTGCAGCCATGCGCGAGCCGGGCAGTGCCTGGGTTGCCACTGCCGCCACCAATCCCGCTGTTGTGGGTGAGGTTTCGGTCCGTGCGCTGGCCATGATGCTGGCGGGCGAAGATCCCGGCCACAATGTTATCGTGCCGCCGACCCTGATCACCCAGAAGGACCTGAACGAAAACGACATCAGCAATATGGACGAGCTGTCGGCCAATCTGCCGCAATTCGCCCATGCTGAAGTGGCCGTGCCCGCGTGGATGCCGCTGCCCAGCCGCGATTGATCGTTATTTCCTGAATATACTGAAAAGGGCGGCTCTCGAGCCGCCCTTTTTTATCCCGTGCAGTGTGGGGGCGGTCAGCGCATCGCCGCTGCGATATTGCCGCCGTCAACGGTTGTGACATCGGCTGTGGTGCGGTCGGCTAGGGCGTGATGCACAAAGGCCTGCGCCACATCTTCTGCCGTGACTTCCTGCTTGAGCAAATTGCCCGCCATGTAATCGGCCTCGGAAACGCCACGGGATACCGAGCGCGCCGCAATCATCTCCGGATCGAGCAGGCCGGAGCGGATACGGTCCGCATTGACTGCATTGGCGCGAATGCCATCGGCACCATGTTCCAGCGCGTATTGGCGCGACAGCAACAAGGTCGCCGCCTTGGGCAGACCATAAGCGCCGAAATTGGCACCGGGATTGACGGCCTGCTTGCTGGCATTGAACAGCAATACCCCGCCCGTACCTTGCTGCTTCATGATGCGCACCGCATTTTGCGCCACCAGTTGATGGGCAAAAAAGTTCAACTCGAAACTGCGGCGCAGCAATTCATCGTCCAGCGTCGCAATCGCCCCTTCCCAGGCTGCGCCTGCATTGGAGACGACAATATCAACCCCGCCAAACGTGGCGACAGCAGCATCAAATGCCGCGCGGACCGATGCCGCGTCCGTCACATCAGCGGCAAGCCCGATGGCACCATTGCCAGCAGCCTGCGCGGCGGCATCGGCCTTGTCGGCATCAAGATCGAGCACGACAAGATGCGCCCCCTCTGCGGCAAAGGCCCTCGCCGTTGCCGCCCCGATGGCCCCGCCACCACCGGTGACTACAACAACCTGCCCGGTAAACGGTTTTGGCTTGGCACCTGCCAGTTTGGCCTGTTCCAGTGACCAGTATTCAAGATCAAACAGATCAGGCTTTGTGACCGGCTCAAACCGGCCAATTGCTTCTGCATCGCGGGCAGTCTCAATCCACATCTCGGCAAGGTCGGCAGCAATCCTTGCGTCTTTCTGGGTGCGTCCATGCCCGAAAAGGCCAAGCCCGGGCACAAGGGTCAGGCGCGGCATGGGGTCAAGCATGACCCGGTCCCCACCGACGCGGGCATTATTGGTGTCAAAATAATCGGTATAGGCCGCAACATAATCGCTGACCCGCCCGTCGATTTCAGCGCGATAGCTATCGAGCTTTTCCGCATCGGGGGCCGGCACCACCATAGGGCCGGTCTTGATGCGGATCGACAAATCCGGCGTCGAAACACCCCGCTTCGCCATCTCGGCGACCTCGGCGGCATTAACGAAATCCAGAATGGTGGGGGAGGTGCGGAATTCGCTGATCACCCGTGAAAAGCGGCCAGCCCCCAGCGGCTGGGCCACCGCACCACGCAACATTGCCGCCATCTCGCCCGGCGTTGCCAATTGTTTGGGCAAGGTGACAGGGGTGAAGGGGGTACGGCCATTCTCTTTGACGTAATCTTCCGCCAGGGTCACATAACGGATCATGCGCTCATAGGCCTGTTCTGCCGTGTCCCCGAAGGTGAAAATGCCGTGCTTGTCGAGGATCAACCCCTCAACGGATGTATCCTGCTCGAACACGTCCGCGGCCGCCTTCGCCAGATCAAAACCGGGCATGATATAGGGCACAAACCCCATTTTGGGCCCGAAAAGCGCACGGCTCATTTTCTCGCTTTCGGCCTGGTCGGCAATGGCGAGAATGGCGGTGGAATGGGTATGATCGACAAATTTATGCGGCAGAAACGCATGCAACAACGCTTCAACCGAAGGGTTGGGCGAGGCGGGATTGATGAGATTGGCGCGTTGCAGCGCCACCATGTCCTCATCGGACAGCTTGTCGAGGGCACGCGCTTTCAACAACGGCTGCAATTTGACCGCCGGCAGTCCTTCAGGCTCGATCGTGCCCATATCCCAGCCGCTGCCCTTGACGCAAAGCACATCCCATTCTTCACCAACAAGATCACGGACCCGCGTCTTGACCGAGGTATTCCCGCCGCCATGCAAAACCAGACGCGGCACACCGCCCAAAAGCCGTGTCGTATAAGTGCGCAGCGCGAGGTCACGATTAACGCCCGACGGCGCATAGCGCTGCACCAGCGCTTCGGCTTCGCTGTCATTCCAGAGATTTTGCATAATAAGTGGTCTCGTAAATGTTGGACGGCACGCAAAAGGCCGCCGTTTGGGATTTCAGGCGCGCCAGGTCTCAAGCAAACGGCGCGCCATTGATGTCGTTACCACCAGATGCGAGACGAACCCGCCCCTGATCGCGGCAACCAGCGCTTCGAATTTGTCGGATTGTTCAACGACCATCATGCGCTTGGGGATGGCACGGATGGAATCCAGATCGGCAGAAATACAGCGCCGGTTATAGGCACAGTCGACCAATTGCCCGTCACCATCGATCAGGCGGCCGGCAATGACACCCGCAGCGCCGGATTGGCCCAGCGCCATCATTTCCTCCGCCGTAATGGCACCGCATTTGACCAGATGGCTATCCGCCTCAATGCTGCCCACCGAATAAAGGCCCAGATTACATTCGGAAATGGTGGCGAGCTGTTCGCGGATCACCGGCTCCTGCATGAACTGGGCCGCCAGCTCTTCGGAACTCAACACCAATGGCGCATAAAGATTGATCCCCTCCGCATTGAGCCGGCGGGCGATTTCGGTGGTGCACTGGTCGGGACGGTAATTATAGGGCGCACCCAGATTGCCGCAGAGCTGGACCACTGTGACGTCCTGCAAATCCGCATAAGGCATCACATCAGCGATGTGATAAATCGTGCGTCCCCAGGCGACGCCGATACGATCCCCGGCATTGACCTGTTCGATGAAAACGGTGGCCGCAACGGTTGGCATTTCCGTTGCCGGGTCGAGCGCGGTCCGGTCCTCAGGCACAATCCAGACCGAGCTTAGCCCGAGCGCATCCTCGGTTTCGCGCGCCAGCACATCCTGTGCAAAAAGCTGGCTGGCGGTTGAAATGGTGACAATACCGGTATCGCGTGCTTTTCTGAGATACATAGCCACAGAGGCACGCGAAATATTGAGGTGTTTTGCCACCTCGTCCTGACGCATGCCATGATTGTAATAAAGCCAGGCGGCCTTATGAATCACCTGATCAGCGGGCTTTAAGGGCATTCACACCATCCTCCCCGATTGGTATCATGACAATAGTCAGGGCATTTGACAAAAGTCAAGTTATGCGATCAAAGCCCCGGCAGACGACCGGTAAGATCGCGGCGGATAAAACCTGAAACAGATGCTGACGGGATCCGTTTGGCACTGTAAATTTGAGCCTATGAAACACGTCCTTACATGCCTTGCTGCATTTCTGCTTTCACTGGCACCGGCCAACGCTGGGACCATTTGCACACTGGTCACTAACGCGCAAAGCGGCGTGATCTTGCTGGAGGAGGGGGATTGCCGCACCCGGGTGACGCCGGCCTCGACTTTCAAGATACCCTTGAGCCTAATGGGTTATGACGCTGGCATTCTCGAGAATGCCTATGCGCCCGTTTTACCCTTCAAGAAGGGATATGCCGATTGGGGCGGCCGCAACTGGACGCAGGCGACCGACCCGGCCCGCTGGATGCAATATTCGGTGGTCTGGTTCTCCCAGCAGATCACAGCCGCACTGGGTCTGACCCAGCTGAAAAAATACGCCACCGATTTTGACTATGGCAATGCCGACTTTGCCGGCGATGCGGGCCTCAACAATGCGCTGGAACGCGCCTGGATAAGCTCGTCACTCAAGATTGCCCCCATTGAACAGGTCACTTTCCTGCGCAATCTGATCAATCGCCGCCTGCCGGTGAAACCGGACGCCATCGACATGACGCTGACCATTATCGAGGCCTCAGCCACGAGTGACGGCTGGGTTGTTGCCGGCAAAACCGGGGCCGCATTTCCGCGTCAGGCCGATGGATCATTTAATCGCGCCAAGAGCTGGGGCTGGTTTATCGGCTGGGCACACAAGGGCAACCGGACACTGGTATTCGCTCGGCTTGACCAGGACGAACGCCGCCAAAACGGCTCAGCAGGTATCCGCACAAAAGAAGCCTTTTTGCAAAACTGGGATCAGCTGGCCAAAACCATTCCCTGACGCAAAAGCTCTGCCGAAAAACGCCCCCGAGAACAGCCACCCTACAAATAAGTTCCATAATGTTAATTATGCGAGCATGTCCACGTCCTATTAATTGGCGGAAGACTTTGCAAGGACGGCCATTTTGCACACATAAGAATCCTCCGCTTGCTGGATCCACGCAGAGGTCGCGCGCCGCGCAAATGTCCCCGCATTTTGGGCGATGCCGGGGCGAAAATTCAGGGCGCGCGGTTAAGGGGCGGTTCGCCGGCCAGCATGCGCACCAGTTCCTCGGAACTGCGGGTGCGGATCTCGGCCTCGGATTCCCGCGAGCGCCAGGCCGTATGCGGGGTCAACAGTACATCGTCCCGCATCAAGCCCCTGGCCATTGTCGGCTCGTCTTCGAGCACGTCGAGCGCGGCACCCCGCAATTGGCCATTCTCAAGCGCCTCGATCAGGGCCGGGGTATCAATCAGGCCGCCCCGGGAAACATTGATGATCAAAGGATTATTGTGCATACGGGCAAAAGCGGCGGCATCGAGCATGTGTCGAGTCTGGGCGGTCAGCGGACAATGCAAACTGATGATATCCGCGCTGGCGTAAATTTCCTCAAGCGTGGCCAGACGCACTGCCGGACCCAGATCCAGCGTGGTCTTGACCGGATCGAAAACCAGTATCTCACCGACAAAGGGCCGCATGCGCTCAAGGAATGCCTGACCAATACGCCCCAACCCGATAACACCAAGCGTGCTGACCTTGAGGCTTTTTACCGGCGGCACACGTTTGAAATCCCAAACACCTGCGGTTGTTTGACGGTAGTGATCCAGCAGCTTCTGATGCATGGCCAGGGCCATGGCTGCCCCGTGGGTCGCCACCTCCCCGTCACCATAGGATGGCAGATAGGAAACCTCGATGCCATGGCGGCGGCAGGCCGCAACATCGATCATGTCATAGCCGACCCCGGGCCGCGAAATGGCGCGGCACGCGGTGAGCTGGCTGACGAGCGCTTCGTTGAGCTGGGCGTAAATGCACACAATGCCCACGGAATCGCGGATAGATTCCAGCAAGGTTTCCGCCGTGTCACCGAATGCCTCTTCAACGCGATAACCGGCACGCGCCAAAATATCTCTTTCAATCGACAGATCGGCATATTCGTGATTGACCACATGAACGGTTTTGGCGGCGGAATGGGGCATTTTTTACTTTCGGGATAAAACAGAGGAAGAACGGCGCCGCATCTTTCGCAGTGAAAAACGCGGCGCCGACCGGGAGGTTATCTGGACGCGGTTTCTATGGCGGCCATCAGCCCGTCGACCAGATCGTCGCCGATTGAACTGCGGATCTTGTCAACCATAGGTGCCGTGCGGCTCTGGAATTCGGCCAGCGCTTCAGGTTCAAGCGTGATAATCGTCATGCTTTCGGCCAGCTCGGCCTTTTGCGATTCAAGCGCGGCACTCTGCGTCTTCCACTGAGCATCCACCGCCTCAGAGACAACAGTATCAACAACTTCCTGCAGATCCGCTGGCAGCGAATTGAACCAGGCAGCATCCATCAGGTTGATATTGGCCAGAAGAATATGGCTGGTCTCGGTGAGATAGCCCTGCACTTCATAAAATTTGGAGGCAAGAATGTTGACGAAAGGGTTTTCCTGTCCGTCGACCACACCCTGCTGCAAGGCACCATAAAGCTCCGTATAGGCAATGGGGGTGGGGGCCGCGCCCAGCAGGTTCCACAATTCAATATGGAAGGGATTTTCCTGTACGCGGATACGCAGCCTGGCGTTTTCGATATCAGCGACCGTGTGCACCGGTGTATCGGATGTGGTCAACTGGCGGAAACCGGCGTTGAAGAAGCCGGCAAGCCGGAAGCCATTGGGCTGCATATAGCTATCAAGCGACTGGGTGAAATCGCTGTGCAAGAGCACGTTCTGAAGCACTTCGGTATCGTGCGGGAACACATAAGGCAGATCGAATACCGCCAGTTCCGGCACAAAGCTGACCACCGGCGAGGTGCTCATCGAGGTGAATTGTATGTCCCCCAGGGCAACACCTTCGGCCAGCTCACGGTCACCGCCCATGGCTCCGCCGGGGAAGAACTTGACCTCAATACGCCCCTCGCTGCGGGCCTCAATCTCGGTCTTGATATAATCAAATGCCTGATAGATCGGATTCTCCTTATCCGACAACTGCATCGACATGACCATTTGATAATCGGCGGCGAAAGCCCCCTGCCCCGTCAGCAGGACAGCCAGGCTGCCCCCCGCAAGAAGTTTTGAGAACTGGTTCATAATTTTCCTCCCTTTTGAGAATTTGGTGTCTCCTGGTCCGGCACGTGGCGCGCTCAGAACAAGCCTGGTAGCCAGGTCGTGAGACCCGGGATGTAGGTGATGAGGGCCAGAGCAATCAGCAAGAAAGCAAGCGGCCGGGCGATGTGCCGGGCGATCTTCATCACCCCGAGTCCCGAGATCTGGCTGGCGATATAAAGATTGACCCCGACGGGTGGTGTGATGAACCCGATTGCCAGATTAACGACCATGATCAGGCCGAAATGGACGGGATCGACGCCATAGGGCATGACGATGGGCAACAGGATCGGCGTCAGCACGATGATCGAGGCAAGCTTCTCCATGAACATGCCGACGACCAGCAAAATAACATTGATGATCAAGAGCAATGCGATTTCATTGCTGACAATGCTGCTGACATACCCGCCGATCATGTCCGCCGCCTGAAGCAGGGTCAGGATACGCCCGAAGGCAGCCCCCGCCGCGGCAATGATCAGGATAGGGGCAATCGTTGTGGCCGCCGCAGCTAGGACCTGCGGGATCTGGCGCACCTCGATCTCCCGATAGATAAAGACCGAGACGAAAAGGCCATAGGCAACTGCAACCGCCGCCGCCTCTGTGGGGGTGAACATGCCCGTGTAAATACCGCCGAGTACGACAAGCGGGGTCAGGAGTGCCCAGATGCTTTCGCGCACCGCGGCAAGGGGGGACACCGTCTCGCCAGAGGAAATGATCCGGTCGCGGTTGCGCCGGCCGTAGAGATAGGCATGCACCATCAAACAAAGGCCAACCACGATGCCCGGGACAATACCACCAATGAACAGTTTACCCACGGACACATCGGCAGCCGCACCATAAATGATCAATGGAATACTGGGCGGAATGATCACGCCCAGCGTGCCGGCACAAACCACAAGGGCAGTCGAGAAGGTTTTTTCATAACCCCGCGCGACAAGCAGGGGAATGGCCATGGACCCAATGGCCGCGACGGTAGCGGGTGCCGACCCGGAAATCGCGCCGAAAAACATGCAGGCCAGCACTGTCGCAATCGCCAGCCCACCCGTGAACCGGCCCACCAAAACATCGGCCAGGTGGAACAGGCGTCGCGCCAATCCGCCCCGGGTCATGATTTCGCCGGCCAGAATAAACAGGGGCACCGCAAGCAACGGGAACGAATCCATGGCAGTCACCATGGTTCTAATGACGATGCCCGGCCGGATCGGTTCACCCATCAGCGAGGGCAGGAAAGAGGCCAGACCCAGCGACGCCGCGACAGGAATCGACAGGAACATCAGCACAAGCAGCAATAGCAGTGAAAACCCGATAGCCATCAGCTACGCTCCTCATAATGGATTTCTGTTTCTGGAGCCGGGGCGATCAACGCCTGAACCGTCCGGATCGCGGCAAGAGACAAGCCAATCGGGGCGGCGCAATAGACAAGCCACATCGGAATTCCCATGGCCGGGGATACCTGCCCGCTGCGTGCAATCCGGGTGATGAAATCGAGAGAGTGATAGCTGGCGACCAGACAGAATATTAAAAACCCGACATGCATGACCACATGAAAGGCCTGACGTACCCAGCCCGTCGACATGGAGGGCAACACATCGATATTGATAATCCGCGCCTCACGCACGGCCAGACTGCTGCCGATAAACGCCGCCCAGATCAGCAGGTAGCGGCTCAATTCTTCCGGCCAGGACAGCGGCGCGCGCAATGCGAAACGCATGAAGACCTGCAGGATAAGCACAATGGAAAATACGGCCAGCACACCTGCGACCAGCACCCGTTCAAAATTGGCCTCGAGCCAGCCCAGTGCGCGGAACAATGGATGTTCCAGGATTTTTCTTTGCGCCGACACGATTGCACCCTCCCCCTTTTATACACGCCATCCTGCGAAGTGACGCTTGCCTGCATGATGCTGGCATTCTCGCGCACAACTCGCTAACATGCCTCATGCAACAAACTATGTATTCACTATGCAATTTCTGACATGTTAGTCAACACATAAGGTTTTTCGCGAGGAGAAGCATCGGTTTTGACAGGGAAGGTTCTGAAATTTTGCGAGCAATGACAACAACATACGCATCGACCGTCACCACCGGGATTTATCCTGTTAGGTCTTGCACGGTGCAATTGCGTACTGACATTCCTGATTCGCGGGTTCAGTATTTCAGCGCGGCTATGTCACCTCGCCGGAAAGGATCACCGCGTAGCGCCGCGTCGATGTCCTTGGCAAAAGCTGCTTCAGACGCTTTGCTGGGGAACATGCACAGGCAAGAACAATGTATGCCCGTGCCACCACTTGATGAAATGGGAACTGTCGCTATCGTTCCTGCCAAACTTAATCACATTGTCAGCGCGGTATCGTGACTGCCGAGGGGGGTTCATGACCAAGCCAGCGAACGCTTTTGCAGGCCTGAAGCAAAGAGATCAGGCATTTGAGGAATTCTCGCATCTGCTGCTGACCCTGCAGGTGCGCCCGGGACAGTTCGTCACCCAGCGTGAACTGGTGCACCTC